>NZ_JBDGBK010000051.1:0-22169 GCF_040910045.1 Enterococcus sp. RTP21361st1_A6_RTP21361_211029
AGCTAAGGTTATAACGAAGATAGTAGCCCACGGCTACAATAATCACATCCTGCTGAAATTGCTTTCCTTTAAAATGACTCATCGTCATTCCTCCTGCTATCTTTTTCTATTATTCTACCTTATCTGATAGTAGATTTAAAACTTTGCAACAGAACCTTTGCGCTAATTTTCTGGTGTAACAAATAATTGTCACGCCATGGTACACTTGATATAACGCCGGTTATGCTATCTGTGTCACACCGGTGTGACAAACTAAAAAAGTGAGTGTGACAAATATCGTGATGAAAGCGTCGTCAAAAAGCGCTTGCGTGAATATATAATGATTTTGTCAGGAGGATAGTCAAATGAACAAACGAATTCGTGAAATACTCAAAATGATTATTAAAAACCCTGAAATGAAACTTTCCGCTTTGACAAGTGAACTCGATTTGACACGTCGTCAAATCAACTATGCCATCAACCAATTCAATGAAGACTTGGAGATGAAAAATATCCCAACGATCCAGCGTAGTCACTCCGGTGATATTACAGTACCGATTGAAGTGATCCAAATGATGTCCCAGTTGGATCAGGAAACGGTGGACGAACAAGCAACGTTGGCATTGACGGAGGGAGAACGTGGGGCGCTGATAGTGATGACTTTGATCACCAATATCGAATATGTTAGTCTGGATCATTTGTTGGATATAGTAGAAGTCAGCAAAACTACCATCATGGATGATATCAAACGAACCGACGCCCTACTAAGAAACTACAGTTTGACAATTCAATACGACCGGATTAACGGGTATCAATTGGCTGGATCGGAACACCGAATCTTGCAACTGTTATCTGATTTGGTGAAGCAGTGCCCGATTTTCCGTCGGGAAACCATCCGAGGCAAGTTGGTTCATGGCGTGACGGAAGAAGAAATTGTCCATCTGGTTCACAATATGGAACAAATGTTACACCTTAGTTATTCCGATGAGTCGGTGGATTACCTGCAAACGGCGGCCCGTTTTTTAGTCAGCCGGGGCATCAAAGTATCCACTAAACCGGATTTCTTTCCCGGTGAGGTCAGTAATACACCGGAATACCGGATGTTGACGATTTTAGTCGGCGAGACGGCTTGGAACTTATCCAAGAGTTACCTGGAATGGTTCACGCTCTTATTTTTGACTTCCAATATTTTTGAAAGTAAGACCACCCAGAACTACGATTCAGATCAAGATTTACGTAAATTGATCAGTCAAATGGTGGAAAATTTCCAAAACAAAACCTTGATTATGATCGATGATCGCGAAGACTTTGAACGTCGGATATTAAGTCATTTACGACCGGCCTGTTTCCGGATCCGCTTTAACTTGAGTTTGGGGGTCTATTCTGTCGATAGCCTGATCAAAGACAGCAACCATGCAATCTTGATCGACTTGATGAAAGAATTGATTATTCCCATCGAGAATTGGCTGAACAAAGCCTTTCCGAACGACGAATTGGATTTGTTGTCTTATTATTTCGGCTACCAGTTAAGCAGTCATAACAAGCTGAACAAACAGCGGCCACGAGCAGTGGTGGTTTGTACCAACGGCGTTATGGTTTCCAAGTTAGTACGGGCCAATATGGAAAAACTTTTTCCCGAAATTCATTTTTTGGCTTCCTTATCGGTGCGAGACTTTTACAAGTTTGAAGTCGATTACGACTTGGTTTTTACTACAACACCTTTAAACAGCGCCATGATGCAGTTCATTATTGATCCCATCATGACTTATCAGGAACAAATCAGTTTGCGCTACCGAGTCTTAAGTGACTTGGGCATCACTAAGGTGGATCGCGCGCTGGATGAATTGTTGAAAATCGTCAAAAAATATGCGACGGTCAACGATCAAGCGTCTCTGCGGGAAGAGTTGCAATACTTCTTGGTGAAACAAGATGAAAGTACTCCATTGGATAATTTCCAAGTCTTACCTTCTTTGACTCACTACCTGCGTCCAAATTATGTGCAAGTAATCGATCAGGAGATGACTTGGGAAGAGGCAGTCAGTCTGGCATGTCAACCATTATTGGATCATCAGATCATCGATTCACGCTTTATTAATGATTGCGTGAATCAAATCAAACAACCCGGTTACGCCGGTTATCTGGGGATGCGAACCTGCATCCCGCATACCACTGTTGATAAAGGGGTCATTAATGACGGTGTCAGCATTATGGTTTGTCAAAAACCGGTGATTTTTCCGAATGGGGAGGCCATCAGTTTGATTTTGCCATTATCCTTCTTTGATTTAACCAAGCATTTACGAGCTATCAATCAGATCGCCGATATCGCCAAAGATGATTCTTTGATTGATCAGTTGGTGGCTTCAGCAGATGAAAAAACCATCTATCAATTATTAAGACAAAGTTCTTAAGGAGGAAAAAATGAAATTAGCTGATTATCCAAGATTTACCGTAATTATGCGGGGCTACACGTTTGATCAAGCAGATGCGATTTTACAAGCAATGCAGGAATTTGATCATCAATTTGCAGTGGAAATGACCATGAATACTGAAGGAGCCATCGATCATATCCGTGAGTTGAATAAACGCTACGGGGATACGACCTACATCGGAGCCGGCACCGTTAGAACCTTAGAACAGGCAAAAGCTTGTTACGAAGCTGGTGCCAAATTCTTATTAGGCCCGCACATGTTTACTGAGGAAATGTTGGCCTACGCCAATGAAAAAGGTGTATTGGCAGTACCGGCTGCGATGACACCGTCAGAGGTCAATCAAATGTTTGCCCAAGGGGCGGACATCGTCAAAGTTTTTCCAGCAGCAGTAGTTACACCGAGATTTTTCAAAGATATCCAAGCGCCTCTTGGCAAATTGCCCTTGATGGGTGTCGGTGGCATCAGTAAAGAAAACGCCAAAGAATTTTTTGAAAACGGCGCCAGTTATTTAGGCCTGGGTTCCGGGATGTTCAATAAGCAGGATATCGAAGAATTGAATGTTAAGAATCTTGCCCAATCAATGAAAGAATTGCTGGCAGCGATTTAATATTATGGGCGATATACAGGTGAAATATGAACAAGGAGTGGAAAGTATGGAACTTTATCTGAATGAGGAACTTGTCTTCCGAAACGTCGAAGCTTCAACAGATAGTGAAGTTTTGGCCTATCTGGCAGGTGAACTTTATCAAAAAGGGTATGTCAAAGAGGAGTACATCCAAGCAATCCAAGATCGGGAAAAAGAATACCCAACGGGATTGCCATCAACGCCCCCGGGAATTGCTATTCCCCACGCAAATTATGAAATGGTCAATAAAACGACTTTGGCGAT
This sequence comes from Enterococcus sp. RTP21361st1_A6_RTP21361_211029, assembly GCF_040910045.1. Classification (NCBI taxonomy): domain Bacteria; kingdom Bacillati; phylum Bacillota; class Bacilli; order Lactobacillales; family Enterococcaceae; genus Enterococcus; species Enterococcus sp. RTP21361st1_A6_RTP21361_211029. The sequence goes on from NZ_JBDGBK010000051.1 coordinate 3,298, forward strand.
TGCCACGCTAAAAGAGCCGGTACTTTTCCATAATATGGAAGACAATAAAGCTCAATTACCAATTCAGATCGTGATTATGATGGCAATTGGTGAGCCCCATGGGCAAGTGGAAATGTTGCAAAAAATAGTCGGCATCATCCAAGATGAACCATTGCGTCAGGAAATGATTGACGCCCGCAATGATACAGAATTATTGGCTTTATTAAAGAAAGCCGTTTTTTAAAAAATAAAAAATCACGAGTGGAAAGCTCGCAATCGGAGGAAATTATCATGAAAAGAATTTTAGTCGCATGTGGAAACGGTATTGCAACATCAACAGTGGTAGCAACAAAGGTTAAAGAATACTTGCAAGAACACGGAGTTGAAGTGGCAACTACCCAAACCAAACTAATGGAAGTGCCCGGCAAAGTCGAAGGGTATGATTTGTTGGTGACAACCGGTCAATTCGATGGTCAAACCGGCAATGTGCCAGTGGTAAAAGGCATGCCTATCCTGACAGGAATCGGTGCTGACAAAACGATGGAAGAAATCTTGAACTTATTGAAATAATAGCGGATTAAAGGAGCTGAAAAAATGAAAATCATTATGAATGTCTTTAACTTCTTTATCGATGCTGGACCGACAGTTATGTTGCCAGTCATCATTACCATCATCGGGTTGATCTTTGGTTTAAAGATTACCCGTGCATTTAAATCAGGTTTGACGTTGGGTATTGGTTTTGCCGGAATCAAATTGATTTTGGACTTTATGACCACTAACGTCGGCCCGGCTGCGAAGGCTATGGTTGAACGGACCGGTGTTAAGCTGGATGCGTTGGATGTCGGTTGGGGTTCAATCGCCGCAGTTACGTGGGCATCACCCATCATTCCAATCCTGATTTTCGCCATCTTACTGGTTAATATCGTTTTATTGGTTTTGAAACGTACCCATACGTTGGACGTGGATATTTGGAATTACCACCACATGGCCATCGTTGGGGTGATGGTCTACTTTGTTACCAAAAATGTGTTTTTAGGTGTTGGTGCCTCTGTTGTGATGGCAATCGTTACCTTTAAAATCTCCGACTGGTCACAACCGATGGTGGAAAGCTTCTTTGGAATTCCGGGCGTTTCCTTGCCAACTGTGTCCGCCTTGTCTTCCTTAGTGATTGCTTGGCCGTTGAACTGGTTACTGGATCGTATTCCATTATTCCGCAAATCGAAATTCACGATCAAGGATGCACAAAAATATCTTGGGTTCTTCGGTGACTCAATGATCATGGGGCTGGTTATTGGGATGGTGATTGGTGCTTTGGCCGGTTACGATATCAAGGCCGTCTTGCAATTAGGTGTCAGCATGTCCGCCGTTTTGGTTTTGATTCCTAAAATGACCTCATTGTTCATGGAAGGTCTGATGCCAATTTCTGATGCAGCTCAAAAATGGTCCCAAGAAAAATTCAAAGGAACACGTTTATTTATCGGATTGGATGCAGCGGTTGTCGTTGGGAATCCAGATGTTATTACAACAGCATTGATCATTATTCCTTTAACAATCGCCATGGCCTTAGTCTTGCCAGGAAACCGCGTTTTACCATTTGCCGATTTGGCCGTTGTGCCTTTCCGGGTAGCGATGGTGGTTGCCTTGACTCGCGGGAATTTGTTGAAAAACATCGTGATCGGTTTAGTCATTACTGCTTCATTGCTATGGTGTGGTTCTGCAACATCCCCAATGTTGACAGCAATTGCTAAATCAGTGGGTATCGACTTGGGTACTTCATCAATGTTGATCTCATCATTTGCGGCAACTTCCATGATCCAAAGTTATTTGGTATTCATCGCCTTTGCCTACAAACCAATCATCGGGATTCCGGTCTTATTGTTGGTATTGGCAGGTGTATGGTACTACTTTGACGGTGTGAAAAAAGTGAACCGAGAAATGAATGAACCAGTAGAAGCACAATAATTGGAGGGTTTAAATTGAAAATTTCAGATATTACAGTATACAAAGTAAAACCAAGATGGATCTTCGTGAAGATTTCCACCGATGAAGGCATTGACGGCTGGGGGGAAATGATCTCCGGAACCAAGACTGAAACAGTTGTTGCGGGTGCTTATGAGATCGGTAATCGTTTGATTGGGCGTAATCCATTTGAAATTGAACGCTTATTCCAAGAAATGCATCGCTCCTTCTTCCGTGGTGGCCCCATCAATGGGACGATTGTTTCCGGATTGGAAATGGCGCTGTGGGATATCAAAGGAAAAGCCTTTAACGTCCCTGTCTATGAATTATTAGGCGGAGCCGCCCGGGATAACATTAAAGTTTATTCGTGGATTGGTGGCGACCGGCCAAGTGAAGTCGCTGAACAAGCGCAAGACCGTTTTGATCGTGGCTTTACTGCCGTTAAAATGAATGCTACCGAAGAATTGCACTATATCGACTCTTACAAAAAAGTGGATGAAGTTGTCGAACGGGTGGCATCCATTCGGGAACGTTTTGGTGACGCGATGGATATCGGTGTGGATTTCCACGGTCGGGTGCATAAACCAATGGCTAAAGTTCTAGCGAAGGCCCTGGAGCCATTCCACCCAATGTTTTTGGAAGAAGTTGTCTTGCCGGAAAATGAAGAGCATTACAAAGAAGTTGCCGATGCAGTTGCTGTCCCTTTAGCAACCGGCGAACGTTTGTACACTCGCTGGCAGTTTAAAAATATCTTCAAACAAGGCGCCATCGATATTATCCAACCAGACGTAGCCCTTTGCGGCGGAATTTTAGAAACCCGCAAAATTGCGGCTATGGCTGAAGCTCATGATATGGCCGTGGCACCACATGCACCATACGGACCAGTTGCATTAGCAGCTACCTTGCAAGTGGACTCATGTACACCAAATGTCTTTATCCAAGAACAAAGCTTGGGTATCCACTACAATAAAGGCTTTGATTTGTTGGATTTTGTCAAAAACAAAGAAGTTTTCCAATACAAAGACGGCTATGTTGACCTACCTTCTAAACCAGGCCTTGGTTTGGAAATGGATGAAGACCGCATTAAGGAAATTTCTCAAGAAGGTTTGGTTTGGACCAACCCACAATGGAAAAACTACGACGGCACCATCGCCGAGTGGTAAAAATAAGTAAAGGATGATAGAAAATGGCAGAAGCACTAGTGATTGCAGGCTTTTTAGGATTGTTGGTCGTCTTACAAGTAAAAGATCAAAAGAAAATTATCGTGGCGGCTCAAACCAGCTGGATTCGTATGGGTTTGAGTATCGCATTGACGGTAGCGATACTTGTAATCTTTTGGCCAAGTAATCTGGCGGATCAAATCAAACTGGGGGCTTTTGCCGCTATTATCCTGATCAATGGTTTCTTAAAAGAAGGCTTGTCACAAGAAGGAGTCGTTAAACTAGGTGTCTTGAACGGCGAGTTTGCCCGCTACCCCCAAATTCAAATTGAAGAATTAGCTGGTGGCAACTCTTTTGTTTCCTTCTACAAGAGTAAGAATAATTCTTTCTCCCTGGTCTTTGGCAAATCGCAAGCTGAGATGGTGGCGGCTTTACAACAATTGGCCACTGATTCAGAGCTGGTTCTGGGTGAAATGGCGGATGAGAAACGTCCGCTTGCAAAGGGGAGTGCCCGATGATTTACGTAGCACGTCATGGTCAGACCCAATATAATGTGGACGGCAAAATTTGCGGTCATGCGGATATTGAGCTGACGGAAGTCGGTTATGCTCAAGCAGAGGAATTGGCTCAATTGGTCAGCGACTTGGAGCAGCCAATCACTAAAATCTATGTCTCACCATTGAGGCGGGCCCAGGAAACGGCCCGAATCATTAATGAAAAAGTGTCGGTACCCATTGAGGTGGAACCGCGCCTAATTGAGATGGATTTTGGACAGTATGATGGCTTACCAATTGAAACACCGGAATTCCAAAAGGTTCGTGTGGAATTCTCGCTACCATTACCAGACGGCGAATCCATCATGGATGTTGCCGGTCGGGTGTATCCTTTGCTGGCAGAGTTGGAACAAAGTGACGAAGATGTTTTGTTGGTGTGTCACAATGCCTTGATTCGGGTGATTGACAATTATTTTCATGGGAAGACGATGATTGACTTCTTGAAATTCAATGTGGACAATACTCAGCTGTTGAGGTACGAAAGGAAACGATATTAATTAATGATATTTATTACAAATTTTATATCTAATTTTCGATTATCCGCATAAACACTATACTTTCAAGTATTTTGAAGTATAGAAAAAACTCATTTTACCACGAATTTACCACGATTGAATGAGCCTTGATATGACCTATAAAATAACACCCAAAAGACATCATTACACCTAAATGGTGTCTTTTTAAAAAGCAGTCAATCCTAAAACTAACTGCTTTGTGTATATGGATATGAAATTGTAAACTAGAAGCTGTTTATTTTTTCTTTTTAGGTTTTGGCGTTGGTAGTTCATCATACATCACATCAAATAACCCCGTCAGAAAATCTCTATTATCAACTTCTTCCACCAATAACATTTCTTTGGCGTTTTCGTATGGAATTTCATAAGTAACTGTTGGCATATAAGAAATTGCAGACTTTGTTGGTTTTACCAGTAACCTATCATCATATATACCGCCAACGATTTTTCCACGATAATAGATAATAAATTCTCCCATCATTGCATGATATGTTATTTCTTGTAATTCTGATAATTGTTCTAAAACAAATTGTAAATAATCTTTACTTGAAGCCATTTCTAAATCTCCAATCTTGAATTTTATTATTCCAATGCTTTCTTTAAGTCCAGAACAAATTGCTTTTGTTGTTTTTTCAAATAGGTTTTTACAAAAGGTTTCATAAACCACTTTTTAGGTATCACATTTTCTGTAAAGTCTATTTGTGTTTCATTCCCTTTGTCTGTAAAAATACCAATCCAGTGACCTTTCATGTTGCTATTATCCATATCAAATTCCCAGCGTTTATATGGTTCTACAACGGTAACGGTAAATGTAGTAGCATATCCATTTTTTGTGTATTCAATAAATTGTTTGTCATTTATTATTTCTGTTTTGCTCAAATCACTTCGCCATGAGTTATATTTATCAACAGCTAAAACAATGTTCCAAACTTTTTGAATATCATTACTAATAATTGTATTTATATTTGAAATTGCCACTTTTTCATTTCCCCTTTTTAAATTACCGTTTATCGTTTTTTCATATCCACATTATAACATTCTCATATCAGCACTACAATAAAATTTTATGCTCCGATAATCTTATTGAACAGCTCTAACAGACACCATGTCATCACTCCGATCTGAAATTTTGGCAAGAAAAAAGCAGTCAATCATAAGACTAACTGCTTTGTGTAGATATGAACTTATAAAATATTTAGTTTATGATATTGCAACATCATTTAATGTCCTCTGTGTTTTGCTTTTTTCTTTTGTTGCTTCAACTTAAACTTTTGTTCTGCGTCCATTTGCTTTTTATGTTTGGAATTAGATTTATATTCTTCTTTTTTTAATTCATGTTGTAATTTTAAAGCTTGTTGCGATTTTGTCCCAATTCCATTGTTCTGTAATTGTTTCTTTACATCTCTAAGAACTCTTTTAGGATTTTTCTTATCCTTTTTTACAATCGTTTCAACTGCTGGACTAAATTGTAAATCATAATAATGTTTCAACACAAATTCTTGAATATCGTAATCTTTTGGCTCTGCACCAAATGTTACCTTTGCTACGGAAAGTTTTCCATCACAAATTCTTTCAAAAACTCCAACCCAAAAAGGTTCTGCAAAATACACAGTCAATTTACATTTTATTGTCTTCATATCAATCCCTCCTTGTTTATTTCCAAACAAAGAACGGACAACCCGGAGGGGCAGGTTACTTACCCTATAAACATAGGACGGCTGGGCTACCTACCAGCTCTCACATAATAAAATGCTTTGCGTTTTTATCTTTGTCATTTTAGATAATCATTATTTGATTACCTTTCTTGAAAATTATACCATTCCTATATCAGCACTACAATAAAATTTTATGCACCGATAATCTTATTGAACAGCTCTAACAAACACCATTTCATCACTCCAATCTGAAATTTAGGTATGAAAAAAGCAGTCAATCCTAAGACTAACTGCTTTGTGTATAGAGATATGAAATTGTGAAATAGAATTTGCCTATTTCAAATCAAAAAGAGAATTTTCATAGTCCTTTACATAGTATCGTATATTTTTACGCCCCTTTTGAATAATGGTATGTCCCTCTGCTTCTAATTTTTCTTTCTGCGCTTCAATACCATTTGGATATTTAGCATTTAATTCTCCGTTTGCTTTTAATGTTCTCCAATAGGGTGTTTCATCTTCGGAACGCTGATAACTCGCCCACGCTACAATAGAAACAAATATACCCGCTGTAATCGGCTCTGTAAAATCTGCACCACTCAATTTTGCAAAGTGTTCTCGTATTTTTCCAACCGTAATCACTTTACCATACGGAACTTTTTTCATTACTTTGTCATAGTCAATCGGGGGAGCAAAATACATTTTGTTTCCACCATATTTCTCAATACTTTTCTGGTCTATGATAATTTGAAATTTTGGCATATCCTTACTATCATGCAACATAGCATTAAAATCTTTTTTATCTTCATTTGCCATTTGTGCCACCTCCTACTTTAAGGATAGTCTGTTTCTTATTTCCATGCAATGAGGCTGTTTGAAAATTATTAACACTTTCAAATTTATCGCTTTTTTCATATCCATATTATAACAGTTCCATATATCCGCCACAATAAAAATCAGCATACCCTTAGCATTTATGGAACAAAAATGCACACTTTTTCTTTCTTCCTCTTGATTACCCCACAACAGAAAAGAAAAAGCCCTGTCAAGAGCCTTGCCACCATTGGTGGTGCTTTGCACTCTTTACTGGGCTTTTTGTTTGCTGTATCTTCCATGCAAGAGGAAATTAAAGACCTCTGTTCCATTTCGCCTTTAGATAATCTTCATAATCTCCCTCATTGAAGTCTACTTGTGGAGAAGTGTCGGGAATGTTGTTTCTGTTGTCTATATCCGCAAGCTGACGAAATATCCAATCATCATAAGGGTCATGGTATTTATACTCTTTGGGCTGTTCTCTGTATCGGTCTAACCCTCGCATTTCCTTATGTACTTTTATCATGCGTTCCAGTTTTTGACGCTGTATCAACTGCTTGATTTCCATAAGTTCTTCCAACTCCGTAACCTCATTGGTAATGTAGTTATGGATATACTGTATGAGTTTATATGCCTTGTAAAATGTGCATTCTTTTTCATCATCGAAAAATTCATTTTCAGACAGGTAATCTAAGGAAACATTGAAGTCTTGTTCCCGTTTGATAATATCCATGATATAGGGCTCAGTGTGGTCAATATACTTCCATTCTCCCGACAATAATTCATTGGGCGTTACACCCAGCACGTCCATTATCTTCTCTAACGTATCAAAGGTAGGATAATTCACACCTCGTTCAATTTTGGAAAGGCTCTGCATATTGATACCGATTTTGTCCGCAAGTTCCTGTTGTTTCATTCCTCTGTGTTTTCTTATGGTCTGTATGTTCTCTCCTAAGAAACTGATTTTCTTTTCATAATGCTCCATAACTTAGTATAACCGCTCCTTTCGTTGCTTTTCTTGGTATTTATAAGCATATCATACTTAATATATATCTAAAAGTCAACAAAAACTTCTTGACAAGTAATTCTAATGGCGTTATTATCGCATCAGATAGAGTGATTAAGCACGCTAGGGTCAATCACACGCTTGAGTAAGCACAAAAATATGTATTTTCACTTTGATAGCATGAATAAGCATGGACTATCAGACCGAAAACAAGGTTTCTGACTGGGGCTGTTCCGTTTAGCCACGAGCCTTACAAGGCTCGTGAGCGTTAAGAACGGGGCAGACACAGGAAGAAAGGGAACGCCTTTAGGCGTTCGTAAAGGGCGTATATGTAACACCGCCCTGCGCATACATGTCATAGTACCTAGAAACTGTGATAAATAAAGGACAAAACACAATTTTTACCCCGCAAAAAAACGAGAAGTACGAAAGGAGAAATGCACTATAACTACACACAAAAATTTATCCGTTAAGATTGATTACATCAGTATTGTATTTGAAACGGCAACCGCCGAAGATGTTATCATGCACATTTTAGGTTTACCGACTGATATTTTCAATGTCTATCCGGCAAGCATTAAATACAAAACCTATCAAGCACGCTGGCAGATTGGAGATATTTATGTATCGGGCGACGCAAGAAAGACAGAGGACAACCCACAAGGGTTAGGCTGTTATCTTGTTATGACCGGAAGAGGTTGTGATGATATTTTCCGTATTCTCGACAGTAGGAATTATACCTTTGGGGATATGTTCCGGCGCTGTGAGCGAAGATACGGACTGGATAACTTCCATTTCACAAGGCTTGATATTGCCATTGATGATAAGAACGAAAAGCCATTTTTTACCATAGAGCAGATAAAGAAGAAATGTGAAAAAGAGGAATTTATCTCGAATAGTGAGGGCTACCACTTTGACGAAAGCAAGTTTGATGATTTCGACACCGCAAAGACTGTTTATATCGGTGCTGGGAAATCGGGATTGTCCTACCGCTTTTATGATAAGGATAAGGAAGTCTGTTCAAAACATAACAAGACACTTGAGGAAGTTGGCAGTTGGAAACGGACAGAAGTGCAACTGCGTGATGATAAGGCTCATGCTTTTGCCATGACATTCAAGGACAGACCGCTGGAACTTGGGGAACTGGCTTTCGGACTATTGGCAAATAACCTACGCTTTGTCGTGCCAAACAGAAACGAAAGTAATAAGAGCAGATGGAAAACGTGTCGGTTTTGGGAACGATTTTTAGGGGCTGTGGAAGTCTTGAAACTGCAAGTACCAAAACAGCAAAACTCCCTTGAAGAAACACAGCAATGGCTTATAGAGGGTGGCGTGATTTCCGCTGTCAAAAGTTTTTACTTCTTGGAAGAACATGACGCATTAGGTGGACTGGAAAAAGTGGGAGCTATGCTTGATAAGGCAAGATACAGTAATTCCCTTTCCAGTAAACTAACTGCTCATTTACAGAGGATAAACCGCACCGACCTTATCCCTTATATTCAATATGACACGAAACATGGGAAAGGGGGGATCTGATGAATAACAACGATATTCCCGTATGGGAAAAATACACCCTTACCATTGAAGAAGCGTCAAAGTATTTCCGTATCGGAGAAAACAAGTTAAGACGCTTGGCAGAGGAAAACAAGGACGCTGGCTGGCTCATTATGAATGGCAACCGCATACAGATTAAACGCCGACAGTTTGAAAAGGTCATTGATAAATTGGACGCAATCTAATGCAAATGAGCCTTGTATGTGTTATGATGAACACAAGTCATATCAAGGCTCTTTCCAACAAGGAAAGGAGCAGACACCATGAAAGAAAAAAGACGGGATAGCAAAGGACGTATCCTGCATACTGGAGAGAGCCAACGAACAGACGGAAAATACTTATATAAATATGTGGACGCATTTGGAAACACGAAATATGTGTATGCTTGGAGATTGACACCCACAGACCCGACACCAAAGGGAAAACGGGAAAAACCCTCACTTCGAGAACTGGAACAGCAGATAAGACGGGATATTGAGGACGGTATCGACAGCACAGGCAAGAAAATGACACTTTGCCAACTCTACGCCAAACAGAACGCACAGAGGGCAAATGTGAAGAAAAGCACACAGAAACAACGGGAACAACTCATGCGATTATTGAAAGAGGACAAGTTGGGTGCTAGGAGCATTGATACGATAAAACCCTCTGACGCTAAGGAATGGGCGTTACGCATGAAAGAGAAAGGCTTTTCCTACAATACCATTAACAACCATAAACGCTCGTTAAAAGCGTCATTCTATATCGCCATACAAGACGATTGTGTAAGGAAGAACCCTTTTGATTTTAAGTTAAGTGAAGTCCTAGAAAATGATACCAAAGAGAAAGTTGCATTGACAGAGGAACAGGAACAAGTCCTACTGTCATTCATCAAGACGGACAACGTGTATCACAAATATTATGATGATGTGCTGATACTGTTGAAAACTGGACTTCGTATCTCGGAACTGTGCGGACTGACAGTAGCCGATATTGATTTCAAGAATGAAGTTGTGATTATCGACCACCAGTTATTAAAGAGCAAGGAACAAGGCTATTATATTGAAACGCCCAAAACAAAGAGCGGAACAAGGCAAGTACCATTAAGCAAGGAAACGATACAAGCATTTCAACGAGTGATGAAGAAACGTCCAAAGGCAGAACCATTTGTGATAGACGGACGGAGCAACTTCTTATTTGCCAATCATAAAGGCAAGCCCAAAGTTGCCATTGATTATACCGCCTTATTTATCCGCATGGTAAAGAAATACAACAAGCACCATAAGGACAATCCCTTGCCACATATCACACCGCATACACTACGCCATACGTTCTGCACAAGACTGGCAAGCAAGAACATGAACCCGAAAGATTTACAGTATATCATGGGGCATTCAAATATCAGTATCACAATGAACTGGTACGCTCATGCGTCCATAGATACCGCAAAATCAGAGGTTCAGCGTCTAATTGCATAAGAAGTATTTACCACGATTTTAACCACGCTTGATAGCGAAAATATAAGAAGATAGACCTAGATATGCGAGGTTTACCACAAAAGCAAAATGCCCGTAGAGCCTATAAAATAAGGCTTTGCGGTCATTTGAGAAGATATAAAAAGATAGTCAAAAAGACATATATAATTTATATTAAAAAGGCAATCCATCTGAGGTGGATCGCCTTTTTTTATGAGGCTCAATTACTATTCATTTGGTTGGCTCCTAAGTTTCGGGTTCAACCAAATAAAATCAGTGATTCCATCATCGATTCTCTTTTGATAATCTTCTGTCGGTAAAGTATTTGTTATTACTGAGTGAGAATCAGCGAAATCAGCAATTTTGTAAAAGTGAGGCGAGTCAAATTTGTGTTCATCAACTAGTAAAATAGAATGTTTTGACCGTCTCATTATTTGTTGTTTGATTTTAGCTTGTCCCAAGCTAGCTTCATAAACCCCGTCTAGGTCGATTCCACGACAAGAAAAGAAAGAAAAATCATAGACAAATTGTTCTGTTAGAGAGTTTGGTGTTAGTATCAAATCTTAGACAACTGGAGCTGTTGAAGAAGATCTTTCAAGTTGAATTGATTTCGTAAGGCATCAATCAATAGAGTCTTTTCTTGATTTGATAGACGAAGTAGATTGATGCCTTTTCCTTTTTTTAGTAGTTCAGCTGCTCCTTCGAGTAATGCTTTCTCAAGCTGCAATTGGTGTACTTGTTCTTGTAACTCTTCTACTTCCTTTAAAAGTAATTCTTTTTGTTTTCCTTGATTTTTTGAAGTCATGGGCAGAGGGAAATCCTTTCCAAGATAAGTGGCCTTCCATTGATATAGAGCAACCCTACTGATTCCTTCAGCTTCAGCTAAGCCTTTTCTGTTGGTTTGAGGTTTATAGAACTTTTTCAACACGTCTTCTTTTTGATCTTTGGTTAACTTTACCGCACTTTTTCGAAGTTTTCTAGCACCTGGTGCGAGTTCTTCACACCATTGTCGTAAGGAGCCTTTATTTGGGTAACCAAGCATTCGAATGGTTCGTGCATAACATTGACCATATTCAAAATAATGATTCACAGCGACTCTTTTTTGTTCTTCAGAATACTTTGACTTCTTCCGGAGTTCCTGATGGAGCTCTCCAGATACCAAATATTCTTTATACCATTGACGTAGTGCTCCAACGGACGGATAACCTAATTTCCGAATGGTAGCGGCGTAGGAGCAATCATATTTTAAAAATAACTGAATTGCTTTTACACGTTCTTCGTGGGAAAACATACGGATATTCCTCCTAAGTTCATTTTTAGTCCAGGATTATGTCCGCACCCCCGACCACATCACACAAATAAGCAATGCAATTAATTTAGACAAGATTCCTGTAATGGGGTATACACCATGAGCGCCAATTGATCTGGTCTCTTTAGCAACCGGGGAAATGACAAAACGCTACGGGTTCGTATATACAGATATGGATAATGAAGGTAAGGGAACGAAGAAGAGAATCAAGAAAGCATCATTTGACTGGTATAAAAAGGTTATTGCAACTAATGGGGAAGATTTATCGTATTAATTCTTAAACATTTAGTAGAAACGGATTGCTCTTATTTTGTCAAACAGATAAGGGCAATCTGTTTCTCTTTGTATAGAGGATTTGAAGAGACAGACATTAAAAGAATTTCTTATTTGATAAAAAAATTGCTTACTGTATGAAATTGGTTTTATGATCCTATATTTTCAATATGTTTAGAAAACTTCAGGAACCATCTTGAAACGAGATGTGATATCCAAATGTAGAATAAAATGATAAATTACAGATACAGGGAAGCGCTCCCTAGAAAGGAGAAAAATCATGCATGAAATAAGCAAGCGTCAACATAAATTATTGAGATTGCTTTTGGAGCAAAAAGATTTTTTACCGGTAAATCATTTCTCCAAGATTTTATCTATCTCCGATCGTACATTGTATAAAGACATTGATGAACTGAATAAGGCATTAAAAAAAAGGAAAATTGAAATCTTGAAACGGCAAGGTAAAGGTATTTTTCTAAGTAAGTCTGATTTGTCAAATGATGAAATATTAAAAATTTTTGGTGAAGCTTCAACTCAAATAGACTTCAATCAGCTTCCACTCGAGCGGCAAATCAAAATGGCGGAATATTTATTATTGAGAAACAAAAAGGTGTCTTACCAACTATTATCTGATGAGTTTCTCGTCAGCAGAACCTCGATCTCAAATGACTTAGATCAAATACAGACTGTTATTGAAGGAAGTTCGGTCACGATTCGTTCTGATAATAATGGAACAAAGGTAAACGGAAATGAGTCTGAGATACAAAAGGCAATTAAACAATATGCTTACTTTATCATTGATAAATCAGACTTAACCAATAGCTATAGAGTTCAATTTCCCAGCTTATTATTCAGTTTTTTACCTAAGGACATCATCAAAAAAGTTTCTGGACTTCTGCAAACAAATGATCACTTTAATATCGATAAATTGTCTGATGATCATTTTCAATCATTAGTATTGTCAATCAGTATATTTGTTCTTCGTTTGCAGGAAGGTTTTCATATTGAATATCAAGATAATTTTTTATTTGAAAATGTGGAGTCGCTTAAAACTTTCTTTTTAGCAAATGAATTAGTAGAGAATCTTGAACTGGATAACAGTATCAAGCTAGATTCAAACGATTTTGAATACTTCAATCGACAATTAGTGGCTCATGGCTTCGAACCACGTTTGAGAGATTTAGCAATTCAGAAGGAATACGATGCTGTGGTAAGAAAGATGATTCAGAAGATGAGTGATTCAATTCAGGTTGACTTAACCAGAGATGAAAAACTCTACATGAACATTCTTTATCACTTGGTGTCCATGATATATCGTTCTAAATTGAACGTTCCTGTCAGTAATCCGCTTTTGGAGGAAATAAAGCGAGAGTATTCTGTGTTATACAGTACAACTTGGCTAATATTGGCCGGGATTGAAAAGGAATTAGATATTCGCTTAACCGATGATGAGGTCGCGTTCATGATGATCCATTTTCAAGGGGCCATCGATCGGTTGTCGGCAAATCGTAAGATATTAATTGTTTGTCCTACTGGAATCGGAACATCAGAGCTGATTGCCAATCGTTTAAAAAGGGTATTCTCTCCACAGGATATAGTTGAAGTTGTCTCATTACGAACACTCTATAAAAGAGATTTGAATAAAATTGATTTGGTGATCTCTTCAGTACAATTAGAAAAAATTGATGTTCCTGTAACGTATGTTTCCCCGCTAATGAGTAAACAAGATCTAAAAAAAGTTTCCGCGACTTATCTAGATTTATTTTATGAGGAAGAAGTAAACGATCAACCGTTTGAGCACTTAGGAAAAATAATCGATTCAGATTTGATTTTTTTGAACGAAACAGTTGCTACTAAAGAACAATGCATCAAAAGGATCACTCAAAAGCTTTTGCAAAATGATTTCGTTACGGATTCGTTCGAACAGGCAATTTGGGATAGAGAGAAGCTAGGGGTGACAGATCTTCCAATTGGGGCGGCGATTCCACATCCTTCACCATCAACAGTTAAGGAAAGCAAATTAGTAATTATGACATTAGTAAAACCAATACGTTGGAATTTTCGAATGATCAACACTGTTTTAATGATCTGTGTTGCAGAAAAGGATTTAAAGCATATTAAAGGAATATTATCAGAAATCTATCGGATCGTTGAGACGAAGAAAAATATCGATCGTTTTATCTTTAGCAAAGATGAAGAAGAAATAGTGAAAGTATTAGGAGGTCAAACAATTGATTGATGAAGGTTTAATCGTTTTGGATTCGGCGTTAACAAATAAGAAATCCATCATTCATTATTTATCAGAAAAGGCAAAAGAGTTCGGCTATTTAAAAAATAGCGCAAATTATATTAAAGCTGTAAACAAAAGAGAAGAAGAATTTTCTACAGCGATCGGCTATGACGTAAGTATCCCTCATGGGAAATCAAAAGAAGTAATCAATCCTTTTATCTGTTTTCTTAGAACGAACCAACCAATTCAATGGGATACAAATGGTAATACAGTTGAATTGGTGTTTATGCTAGGAATACCAGAAGAGAATAAAACGACTTTTCATTTGAAAGTACTCGCTGAAATCAGCAAAAAGCTTTTAGATGAAGGTTTTAGAAATGATTTATTAACTGGGAGCAAAGAGTCAATTTTAGATTCACTATATCAAGTAGAAAAGAAAATAGGAGGAATTTAATATGAAAATCGTTGGAGTATCGGCATGTCCTACAGGAGTAGCCCACACATACATGGCTCAAGAAGCATTGGAAAAAGAAGGAAAAAAGAGAGGACATGAAATCAAAATTGAAACTCAAGGCAGCATCGGGATCGAGAATGAGGTTACTGAGGAAGAAGCTGAAGAAGCAGATGTAGTCATTTTGGCGGTATCTGTCTTTATTGAGAATGAAGAACGTTTTGAAGATAAATTAGTTTTAAATGCTGATGTCAATGATGCTATTTCGTATCCTGCGAAAGTATTGGATGCTGCTGAGAAGTTAGTAAATGGGTAAAAATAAAGGAGGATAAAATGAATATCAAAGCTACTTTAAAGGAAGTTCAAAAATCATTTTTAAGTGGGGTTTCTTTCATGATGCCTGCAGTAGTTGCTGGTGGTATCATGTTGGCCATCTCACTTGCTACTGGAGAAAAAAGCGATACAGGAGTTGTTGTTACTAACGAATTAATGCAGAACATTAACCTTTTAGGTAAAGCAGCTTTTGCAATGATGATTCCTATTTTGGGCGGCTATATCGCATATTCAATTGCGGGTAAGCCTGGTTTGGCGCCAGGGATGATTCTAGGGTTCCTTGCTAATAATCCTGTTACTGTAAATGATGTGGAAGTAAAGTCAGGATTTTTAGGGGCGATGCTTCTAGGTGTTGCTGCAGGATATTTGGTCAAATGGATGAAAAAATGGAAAGTTAGCAAAACGATTAAAACCATTTTACCGATTCTGATCATACCAACCATTTCGGTTTTTATTCTAGGTTTGATTTACATCTATGTTGTTGCCACACCATTGGCATTTTTGATGAACGGATTAACTAGTATCATGAGCAGTCTAAACGGTAGCAGTGCCATTTTATTGGCAGTATTTATTGGATTGTTCGGAGAAGTCGACATGGGAGGACCAATCACCAAATCAGTTTCGATGTTTACACTTGCACTTATGAATGAAGGTATTTATGAACCGAACGGTATGTTTAGAATCGCCGTGGCTATTCCACCTATTGGGATCTTTTTAGCGACATTATTCTTTAAAAAGAAATTTACTGAAGGTGATCGGGATGCGGCGGTTGCTGCTGGAATCATGGGATGTATTGGAATTACTGAAGGAGCCATTCCCTTCGTAGTTAGTGATATGAAACGAATCTTGCCTTCAACAATGATTGGGACAGCGGTAGGATGTGTAATTGGAGCGATTGGGAATGTGAAATGCTATGTTCCTCATGGTGGATTTGTTGTATTACCGGTTGTTGACAATAAACTATGGTTTATTGCTGCAATTATAATTGGATCATTAGTGACAGCGTTGATACTTGGCTTTTTAAAGCCGGCTTTAGAAGAAACACCAGCAAAAAAGAAAAATAAGAGTCAAGTGGCGGATTTAACAAAGGAGAAAGCCTAATGAAACTAGAAATGAACGATTTCATCGAAAAGAATAAAGTAATTGCAATTTGTCGAGGAACTTATGGGGAAAAGCTTATTAACTTGGTGTCCGCGCTAAACGATGGTGGAGTAAAGCTTGTAGAAGTTACTTTTGATCAAGGAGATCCTGAATGTTTGACTAAGACTCCAAAGGCCATCGCCTCGCTGGTTAAGGAGTTTGGAAATGAAGTTAAAATTGGAGCGGGTACTGTTCTGTCCATTGAACAAGTTGAAGCCGCTCACCAAGCAGGAGCAGAATATATTATCTCGCCTAATACGAATTCAAGTGTTATCAAACGAACAAAAGAATTAGATATGGTCTCGATGCCTGGGGCGCTAACACCAAGCGAGATAATCTCAGCGAATGAAGCGGGTGCAGATTTTGTCAAGGTGTTCCCTGTTAGAGCTTTGGGGATAGGATATATCAAGGACATTCTTGGGCCAATCAATCATATTAAACTAGTCGCAACAGCAGGAGTCACACCTGATAACTTGCAAGACTATCTTGATCTAGGTTTCAGCGGTGCTGGGATTAGCGGCTATTTAACGGATAAACGTTTGATTGATACAGGTGATTTTGCGACGATTACCAAACATGCCTTGGAAATGATGAGCATTGTAAGAGAAAATAATGTCTCAAACTAGCCCTATTGACAAAGGGGATAGTGTCTTTAAAAAATGAACGCTGAAAGAAAATCGCGGAAAGAGGTTAATAATGAAATTTTTCTTAGATACGGCAAATGTAGATGAAATCAAACGAATCAATGAGTTGGGTTTAGTTGATGGAGTAACGACGAATCCAACAATTATTGCTAAAGAAGGACGAGATTTTGAAGAGGTCATCAAAGAAATTTGTTCTCTCGTCGATGGGCCTGTAAGTGCGGAAGTAACAGGATCGCAAGCTGAAGAAATGATCGCCGAAGCAGAAGTGCTTGCAAAGTGGGCACGTAATGTTGTCGTCAAGATCCCGATGACAGAACAAGGATTGAAAGCAGTAAACACTCTATCTAAAAAAGGAATCAAAACCAATGTAACGTTAGTCTTTACCGTAGCTCAAGGTTTGATGGCCGCAAAAGCTGGCGCTACTTATATCAGCCCATTTTTAGGTCGTTTAGATGATATTGGAACTGACAGTATGGCTTTAATTAAAAACTTGAGAAAAGTACTAGATAACTATGGATACAAAGCAGAAATTATTTCCGCGAGTGTTCGAGGACTTGAACATGTGGAGAAAGTGGCTGAACTAGGTGCAGATATCGCGACAATTCCTGGTAATCTATTCCCGAAATTATGGAGTCATCCGTTAACTGATAAGGGTATCGAGCAGTTTGAAAAAGACTGGGTGGCATTCTCCAATAGGTAATTACAGATTTCTGTGAGTTATATAGTCATTTTTAAGGTAAGAATAAATAGAAGTAACAATGGAGATGATCAAAATGGAACAAAGAAAACCCATCGTAATTATGAATTGGTCTATGAGGCAAAACTTGATTTCTGAAGCAGAAGAGTATGCTGTTGATGTTCTCAACCATCAATCTGAAAACCATAAAGTTGAGGTTGTACTTTTGCCATCAATGGGTACCATCCATCAAGTTTCAAAAGTTCTTACAGGCAGTCAATTTGCTTTCGGTGCTCAAAATATGGCCGAGATCGATCAAGGTGAACTCAGTGGTGAATTTTCGATTCAATCCTTAGTGGATATGCATGGGAAATTTGTCGAACTTGGTCATTGGGAACGTAGAAAATTATACAATGAGACAGATGAGACGATTAATAAAAAAGTGAAGCTTGCTTTAGCATATGACATTTCCCCGATTGTTTGTATTGGCGAGATTGAAGAAAAAGATGCGAATAACGTCATTGATGAAATCAAGAATCCGAATTATGTACAAGAACTAAAAGAAGAATTATTTTTACGAATTTTCAATGCTTTATATCAAATTGATCGCGATAAATTGAAGAAAATCGTGATAGCGTATACACCTGCTTGGGCCGTTGGGAAAACCAAAGCTGCCAGTGCGCCTCATATCAGTCGAGCGGTTGCCATTATTAGGAATTCATTAACTGAACTATTTGGGAAGGACGCGGATAATATTCGAGTAGTTTATGGTGGAACTGTTAGTCCAGAGAATACCAAGACTATGCTGGATTTAGCAGATTTAGACGGTGTCTTGTTGGGACGTTTTGGAAGTGACCCAGAAAGATTGCAGCAAACGATTGAAGTGGTAGAGCAGATTAGATGTTAAATATTTTGAGTTTTAAACTAATTTATGAAAATCATAGAACTGTTCAAAATTTCAAAATGTAACACGAGGGATTGAGTTATATTATTGAAAATAACTCAATTTATAAACGTATAGTATTATTTTGAAGCTCAATCATCTGTATCTGATGATTGAGCTATTTTTGCGTGCGCCCTGCATGGGTGAAAACGGCTCTTTGTCAATAAGGACTGATGAGTTGTACAAAATCAAATCTGGGTCAGAATGAACCTCATTCTGGCTCAGAT
>NZ_JBDGBK010000052.1:0-21940 GCF_040910045.1 Enterococcus sp. RTP21361st1_A6_RTP21361_211029
GTGCCCGATTTTGGAACATACTCTTGTTCAATGCTGGCTCTAAAAGCTCCCGACAATTCAACATGTATACTGCTTGTCCTAATACGATGTTCTGCAGGAGAATCGTTTGCTGGACTGCTTGCCCTTCAAATTGCATGGACAAAAAGTAAGCAGGAATCATGATCAGTAGAGAAACATAGACGATTCGGAACATGCTGTACATGGAAAGAATTCCTTCATTGACTGGACGTGGCGGCCGATCCATCACATCTTTACTCGCTTTTTCGAATCCTAGTGCATAAGACAATGTAATTGTTGTTACCATATTGACCCAGAGGATCTGAACTGGAGTCAAAGGTAATGGGCGATTTAACAAGAGAGCAAAAATGACAATCAATCCTTGCGCTAATGCTGTTGGCAAAAAGAAGTTGATGGTTTTTTTCAGATTGTCAAAGATCCGTCGCCCTTCTTTGACTGCATTCGCGATTGTATGGAAGTTATCATCTGCCAAAACCATATCGGCTGCTTGCTTGCTTACTTCACTTCCTTTGATCCCCATAGCGATCCCGATATCTGTTTTTTTCAAGGCGGGAGCATCATTGACACCGTCTCCGGTCATACCTACGATCTCACCATTATTTTGTAGAGCGGTCACAATTCGTAGCTTGTGCTCTGGCGTCGTCCGAGCAAAAACATCCACGTGATTGACTTGCTGTGCCAACTCCTCATCGGTCATTTGGTCGATATCTAATCCTTCAAGAACTTTCTTCGTATGTTTCAACCCGACTTGCTCGCCGATGGCTTGCGCCGTTTCTTTGTGGTCTCCTGTGATCATTTTGACTCTGATCCCCGCTTGTAAGGACTCTCTCACTGCTTTGATTGCACTGTCTTTTGGCGGATCAATGATTCCTGCAAGACCTATGAAGACTAAATCAGTGACTTCTTCATGAGCAACTTGACTGGATGCTGGAACTGTCTTGTATGCGAACCCTAAGACCCGCTGTCCTTTCTGTGCTAGCTCAGAAGCCGCTTGCTGCCAATAGGATACTTGATCTTCTGATAGCTGACTTTTATTTAGCAAAACTTCTGGAGCGCCTTTTACATATAAGATTGATTGATCCTCTTGCAAAGGATGCAAAGTTGCCATGTACTTGTAAGTAGAGCTAAAAGGAATTTTTGCTGCAACTTGTTGCAAGGGTAATTCCTGAGTCTCCACAAACTGCAGCAGCGCCCGCTCAGTAGGATTACCTTGCAAATCTGCTGCCCGCTGAGAACTATCTTGTTTCAGATCTTGACAATTTGCCATGATATCGTACATGAGCGCTTGCTCTTTTTCGGTTACAGTGACAGTATCTACAACGGTCATTTCATTTTTTGTCAACGTTCCTGTTTTGTCCGAACAAATGACTGTCATTGCACCAAGCGTTTCCACCGACGGCATCGTCTTGATGATTGCTTGCTGATCTGCCATTTCTTTGACACCCATTGACAAAATCATGGTTAAAACAGCTGGTAATCCTTCCGGAACCATTGCTACGATTAACGCGATCACTGAGGAAAACAACACGTTTAGTTCTAGACCATACCGGAATGCGGTAAAGAAAATTAAGAAGAGAATCAGCGCGACAATACCGCGAAAAATCTGCTTGTTCAACTGATGCATTTTCTTTACCAACGGTGTCTCTTGTGATTTCACTGACTGCAAAGCTTGATTGATCTTACCGATTTCTGTCTCGTCGCCAGTTGCTACTACCACACCGATAGCTGACCCACTTTGAACACGTGTACCAGAGAAGACCATGTTCTTTTGATCTCCAATAATACTGTTTTCTGTGATGACGTGTTCTGTTTTCTTGACTGGCTCAGATTCTCCAGTTAAGATCGACTCTTCTACGACCAATCCATGATTTTCGATCAATCGCATATCCGCTGGTACGACATCGCCCGCCTTCAATGAGACTAAATCTCCTTGAACGATCGACTCTGCGGCAACAGTTTGCTGCAGTCCTTCCACAATGACTACGGCTTCTTGGCCCATCATTTGTTTTAAGCCGTCCAAAGATTCTTCCGCTTTTCGTTCCTGCCAGTAACCCACAATGCCGTTGATGATAACAACTAGAAGAATGATACCACTTTCTACATAATCACCTGTAACAGCCTTTAAAGCTGCAGCAACCATCAACACGATCATCAACAAATCCGTAAAATGTTTTGCGATTTTTTGCCAAGTTTTGATTTGAACTTTTTCTGCAATGCGATTTGCACCATCTGCTTCTAACCGTGCCTGACGTTCTTTATTTGAAAGTCCCTGACGATCGGACTGTAGCTGCTTCATCAATTGTTCTTTTGAAATTTGATACCACTTCATTGTCATTCCCCCTAATGTCTTTTTAGCTTTCGCTTGTCTATAAGTATAGGGGGGATTCTTAAAAATAAACGGTCGATTATTTCAGTCTAATATGAAAAAAATGCCCATTAAAAAAATGCTCTATTAGAAAGATCCATTTCCTCCACCATCACCATGATTCGCTCTTGTGATTTTTTCATGAAACATCGCGATAGCCTGTGCGGTTTCTGCCATATTTGCGAGCGTTACACTTTTTTTCATTGCTTCATCAAGAAGAAGTGGGCCTGGTTGAATACTGAAAATACCAGCAAAATACTGACCGATCTCTCCTAGATCAGGCTCCCTTTGCCCACACAATGCAACAACTGGAATAGCATGGGGCTGTGCGATTTTGGCCACACCTAATGGCACTTTTCCGGCTGCAGTTTGACGGTCAAAACGGCCTTCACCGGTGATGATCAACGTAGCATCACTGATTCTAGTCTCTAATTTCAACAGTTTCGCAATGGTCATAAATCCAGGACAGATCTGTCCCCCTAGTAAGACCGTCGCACCGCCGATACCTCCAGCAGCACCCGTTCCAGCGATCCCATTTAAATCAATTTGGTATTCTTGCTGCACGAAATACGCTACTTTTTTTGCTTGCTGCTCCAATACCTGTACCGTTTGAGGTAAAGCACCTTTCTGAGGTCCGAAAGTAGTTGCAAATCCTTCAGCTCCAGTATAAGGATTAGTTACATCTGCTAAAACCAACAGTTCGATACCAGAAAGCAGTTTCTGCACTGCTGTTATCGAAAAATAATTTATGGTCAACAAAGGATTGCGCGCATCTGCCGCAGGTTGATACATTAGTTCCGCACCTAATGCTTCCAGTAAACCCAGTCCGCCATCTGTTGTTGCACTGCCACCTAACGTTACATAGATCTGTGCTACTTTTTCATTGATTGCATCTGCGATCAAAAGACCTAGCCCGTAGGAACTAGCCTGTCTGGTTGTTTGATCTGAAGGATCAAGTAATTGGATACCGATGATTGCTGCACATTCAATAATCGCTATTCGCTTTTGATTGATTGTTGTCAGTAAATACGAAACTACTCGTTCTTCTCCTAGGGGACCGACACTTGTTACGGATTTATACTGTCCTCCATAGGCAGCAAATAACGCAGCCATTGTTCCTTCTCCACCATCTGCGATGGGGATTGATTCTTTTTCCCATTGTACTGGAAACCCTTTAAGTGCTGCCTGATTTAATTCTTCCGAGGTAGCACTCCCTTTAAATGAGTCAATCATTGCTATCACTTTCATATCGAACCCTCACCTCGTTTTCTTTCATTAAACACTGAAATACGTCTTACAACAAGAAAAAAGAGTGTTGCTACTCTTTATCAACCCATGGTTAACTTTATCAATCAAAAGTTAACTTGTTCTCCATTGTGCTCCTCTCTTTCCTGTTCTACAATAAAGTTAGCCAATTCAATGGAGGTGCGTCATGGAATTACCAATTGGACAGGAAATAGCTAAGAGAAGAAAGGACAAACAAATCACTCAAACAGAGCTAGCTGATTTTATGAGTGTTTCTAAGGCCTCGGTTTCTAAATGGGAGACGGGCCAATCTTATCCAGATATTACATTGTTGCCACTCTTGGCTGCTTTCTTTGATTGCAGCGTCGATGATCTTTTAGTGATCAATTCTCAGCTAACAACTCAAGAAATCAAGCGGATTTACCAGTTGTTGAAAGACTCGTTTGAAACTAAATCCGCTGATGACGTGTTACTTATGCTGAGAGGATTCATTCGCCGTTATTATTCCTGCTATCCATTTCTGATGCAGATGGGACTTTTTTATCTGAATCATTGGGATCTGTTGCCTATTCCAGCTCAAGTTACTAGGACAGAACAAGTACCAAATAATGAGAAAACTGTTGAGGATCAACGAAAGTATTACTTACAAGAGGCGGTTAAATTATTTGAATTAGTCAAAACTAACGGTTCCGCTGACCTCCTGCAACAAGCTAGCTATTATGAAGCCTATTCAATGCTTATGCTTGGTCAGGCAGAGGACATTTTAGGTGTATTAGGAAATAAGACACCCGTTTTCTTGCCAGTGGAATCTTTGATTGCAGCTGCGCACCAACAAATGGCAGATGGCTCAGCCGCAGAAACTGTTCTTCAAAGTGCCATTTATCAATATGTCACAGTTTTACTCAGTCTGTTGACTAACTACACGCTTTTGCTGACCAAAAAACCCCAAGCTATGGAAGCAACTTACCAACGAGGGCTGGCCTTTTGTGAAACATTTGACTTATCCAGACTACATCCAGTCATTATGCTCAATTTTTTGGCTGCCTGTTTGACCACTTTTGCTGTACAAGGCAATAGTGCCCGCTTGCTTTGCGCTTTGACTCGTTATGTCTCATTGCTGGAAAAAACAGAAGATCCTTATCTCCTTCATGGTGATGCGTACTTTGATCAGATCGAAAGTTGGATTGATGAGTTGGAACTTGGAAATCAGATGCCCCGTAGTTCTAATATGGTAAAAAAACAATTGACAGGGCTGATTCTTGAATCACCCCTATTGCAGCCCTTCAAAGATCAACAATCATTTACAGAATTATTCCAGCGCTTGCAAGCAGTAGCCGCCCATACTGCAGATGACACTCATGGAAAGGAGGAAACACGATGATGACCACGAGCATTCCAGAAAATATTGGTGACTATCTACCCATTCTGATCCCATTAGCACTTTTGCAATTCGGGTTGATACTTGTTGCTGTTTTAGATATCGTTAAACAGAAACACTTTAAATTCGGCAACCGCACGTTATGGATACTTGTTTCTTGTTTGATTAGTATTATTGGACCAATTTTGTATTTCACTTTTGGGAAAGGAGAAAAAGAATGAACGTCATTGAGATCAATCAATTATCTAAGTCTTTTGGCGAAAGAAAAATTCTAGATGCCATTTCTTTTGTCGTTCCCAAAGGGAGTGTTGTCGGCTTTGTCGGGGAAAATGGTGCTGGTAAAACAACAACGATGAAGCTGATTTTAGGCTTGCTAAAGTCAGATAGTGGGCAGATCACGGTCTGCGATGAGCCAGTTGTCTATGGAAATGCTCAAACAAACCGTAAGATAGGCTACTTACCGGATGTTCCCCAATTCTATTCTTTCATGACCGCAACAGAATACCTGAATTTTTGCGGAAAAATAAGCGGTCTTGGCAAACAGCTGACTAGCCGAATCGATGAGATTCTTCAGCTGGTCAATCTTGAAAAAAACACCAAAAAAATCAGCAGCTACTCACGGGGGATGAGGCAACGGCTGGGTCTTGCACAAGCTTTATTGTCAAAACCAGAAATATTGATTTGTGATGAGCCGACTTCTGCGCTGGACCCGCTGGGACGCAAAGCCTTTCTAGATCTTTTACTTGCCATCAAACAAGAAACGACAGTTCTTTTTTCTTCACATATTTTATCGGATGTTGAACAAATTTCGGATTACGTGGCGATTTTACATCAGGGAAAGATCAAACTCTTTGGTGAAATGGAAGAATTAAAGACACAATTTCGCCAAGAAGATTATCTTCTTCAATTTGCCAGCTCACAAGAAACAGAGCATTTCTGTCAGCTCGCGAAAGGTGCGGCGATTAATTGGACGAGGGAAAAACATCAACTGATTATTCCAGAAAATCAAACTTTTCAACAAGGCCAAAAAGTGCTGCAACTCATGGCTGAAAATGAATTGGTCCCCTTACTCTTCCAAAAAAATGAATCCTCGCTAGAAAAAATCTATTTGGAGGTAGTTAAATGACGCAGCTAACAGTTTTTTTAAGAAAAGAAGTATTAGGCGGCTGGCGGAATAAAAAGATCATCATTTGTGGAGTGATTTTTCTGATGGTGGGCATGCTCTCGCCTTTTCTGGCAAAAATAATGCCGGATATCTTTTCTTCCATGGTGACAGATGGGATCCAAATCACTGTTTCCACGCCGACATCTGTCGATTCGTGGATGCAATTTTATGGCAATATCGGTTCATTGGGTCTCTTGGTTTTTGTGATACTCTTTGCGGATACGATTTGTGCGGAAATTGAGCAAGGAACTCTGATCAATCTAATCACAAAGGGATTGCCAAGACAAACGATTCTTTTAGCAAAAACACTTTATCTTTATTTCCTTTGGACACTTTTCTATGCTGCCGCTTTTCTCATTTGTCTTCTTTATACAAGAATTTATTTCAATGACTCTTTGACCCATCATCTTATCAGTGCGGGTTTTAGTTATTGGTTATTTGGGCTATTGTCAATCAGCTTACTGCTGTTAAGCTCCGCATTTGCTAAAAATGTTTACCAAGTCTTACTCTTTTTAGCTGCTTTTTATGGTATTGGCGTATTGGGCAGTCTCTTTGAATCTCTCCAAAAGATCAATCCTTATTCATTGTCCAGCCAGACAATTGCTTATATTCAAGGAAATTCAGAGCTGATGGACTTCTTACCAGCTGTTCTGATAGCTGTAGTCGGATCGTTTTTGTCATTAATCATTAGTCGTTCGATTTTTCAAAAAAGAAAGCTTTAGACTAATTTGATTATTTCTGGGAAGTAGTAAATAACAGCCTCTCTGACATCAATTGTCAGAGAGGCTGTTATTTTGAATAAGTGATATTTTTTAGTCCCGACAGTAATCTCAATCTCTCTTCGCGAACGCGATTATCAACAAAGGGAATCGAAGAGAGGTTCCCTCATCCAGCCGTTCTTTTTTCTTTGACAGGAGCGGATGCAAGTGTGGACTCCTTTGCTTCCTTTCTTTTGACAAATTGACGCTGCCCTTTGAGCAAGATATTCATAAAGAAAGCAATGAGATAGATCGAGCAAGCAGAAATGATCGCTTCTCTCAGTCCAAAGACCAGAAAGTTCAAAACAATGATCGTTGTATTGGTCAAGAAGATCCCGACTGCTTTTTTTATGCCGAAATATTTTTCAAAAATCAACGGTGGGATCGTGACTCCCCCATTGGATGCACCGATACAGTAAAGGGTAAATATCCCTAAGCTAAAGAAGAAGCTTCCTAGAATCAAAGAGGCTGGGTAAAATTCCCAAACCATCCATTCAGGAATCCATGCTAATATGACAGGAAACAACAGGCTTCCAAAGACGGTATTGATAAAGACTTTCCGCTCTAAAAAAAGAAACGCTAGTCCTAACATAATCAAGTTGATTCCCCAGACAATCAGATGGCGATCAATGGCTAATCCTGTTTCTATAAGATACCCGATTGAGCCCACCCCGGCCGAGGCAATGCTGTGAGGTAAAAGAAAGAAGTTCAATGCAATACAGATCCATAACACCCCTAATGAAATCAAGCCTATTCGTTTGATAGTCATCCACCTGTTTCCTTTCTGTATTTCAATCTATTGATCTTCTTGATATTGCTGCCATTTTAACAAAAAAAGCAGCAGAAAGAAGAGTCAAATTTTTCATGTCGCTATGAAAAATTTGACTCTTCTGGTAATCGCTAAAACGACAACCTTTATTTAATTCAACGGATTTTTTTATAACAAATGATTCGAAATAAACAAAGTTCTCTTAGCCAAGAAGGTTGGCTGCTCACTGATTTGCGCAAGTAGATCTGCTACTTGTAATTCGACTTCTCTTATCTGATTGTCCTTGCTCGTTTGCAGATCAGATTCAGGTGAACACTCATGCAAAAAAAGCAGGAAGATGCAAAATCGTATAGTCACACATCGCTTCTTCAATCATCCGAATAGATAATGTCATTTGACTGCTTCGAGCTTTCTTGTGCGTCGTTTTTGTTTCCGGGATTTGATCTGACAGGAAGCTTTCCTCTGGTTTCACCAGGCAAATGATTCGGGTTAAGTCAAGTAGTTTCATCGCTTCTATGATTCGCCAGGTGACTTGTGGCTCAGGCATCTCACAAAGGTAAACGATTTCACAACTAATCATTCCTCGCAAGATCCTGCCTAGATCTAGTAAATCACCTTGAAACATGCTTTCTCGTTGAGGATCAAGCAATGTCGTCTGATTCTTTTTTGGCACGTACAAAACAAGCGTCTCGTCTCTCGCTAATAATTGTTTTCTGATAACAGAAGAAGATCTTGGGTACCGAAAATCATTACTTTTGTCATACGATTTCTTTCCTATTTCGGCTGTATCCTAAAAGGGATTACGTGTAATTGCAAAATTAATTCGTAAACGTTTCTTTGCGTAACCGAGCTTCAGCAGGAATGATGTGGTCATCATAATGTTCCAATTTGTATTCCAATCGTTCTACCGCTTCTGTCATGGTTGCAATTCGTTCATGCAACGCTGCGATTTGCTCTGCTAGCAATTGTTTTCTTTGAGGAACTGTCTGACTCCCTTCACGAAATAACGCCAAATAGGTTGACAAAGACTCAATCGAAAGTCCTGCTTTTCTCATCTTACTGGTAAACTCGATCCACTTGAGATCTTCTTCATCAAAGACTCGAACACCATGAGCATTGCGTTTGACTGGTGGTAGAAGGGCAATCTTTTCATAGTAGCGGATCGTATCTGCAGAAAGACCGCTAAGTTCACTTATTTTTTTGATATTCACATAGATTCCTCCTGCTATTCCTACGATATTTCTCTAGTAAAATCAATTGGCGCCTACAACCGCATGCGGAAGATAAGGTTCTTCTAAGTAAGCAACTTCTTCTGTGGATAGCTTCAACTCAATGGCTGGCAAAGCATCCAGTAAATGACTTTCTTTTGTCGCCCCAATGATTGGTGCCACGACTGATTCTTTTTGCAATAGCCATGCCAAGGCCACTTGTGCTCGTTTGACTTGACGTGTCTCAGCAATCTCTGCCACACGGCGAACGATCAATTGATCTTGTTCTTTAGTCTGATCATATTTTGATTGTGCTGTTTTATCTGTCGCAAAACGTTTCGTTTGTGCATCCCAATCACGAGTCAAACGACCGGCAGCTAATGGACTGTAGGGTGTGATCGCAATTTTTTGATCATCACAAAGGGGGAGCATTTCCCGCTCTTCTTCTCGATACAATAAATTCAAATGATTTTGCATGGAAACAAATTTGGTCCAGCCATGTTTATCTGCAACCGCCTGTGCTTTGGCAAATTGCCAAGCGTACATTGCTGAGGCACCAATATAGCGAACTTTCCCTGTTTTCACTAAATCGTGAAGTGCTTCCATCGTTTCTTCGATCGGTGTTGTATAATCCCAGCGATGAATAATGTAGAGGTCTACATAGTCCATTTGTAATCGTTCTAAACTTTGTTCAATTTCAAAAAAGATCGCTTTGCGTGAAAGCCCACCGCTATTGGGGGCTTTTTTCATTTTAGAATAGAGCTTGGTTGCGACGACGATTTCATCTCGTGGGGCAAAATCATTCAACGCTTTTCCCAATATTTCTTCGCTGGCACCATAGGAATAGATATTCGCTGTGTCAAAAAAATTGATTCCTAGATCAAGGGCTTTTTTAATGACTTCTCGACTTTCCGTTTCTTCCAATACCCATTCATGAAAGCCGCTTTTCGGATCACCAAAGCCCATTGCCCCTAAACAAAGGGGGGAGACTTCTAATCCAGTATGTCCAAATTTTACATAATCCATTGTCGTTCCTCCTTAAGATTGATACTTCTAGCATACGCCTTCGAGTGAACTCCAAGTCAACCCCTTTTTAATAATTAAAAAAATTCAGATTGATCGTCAGCTCACGATAATTCGTATCTTGATAATTTTCCCGCCAATTCTTGGCCCGCTTCTCAAAATAGTGTTCGGTTTCCTTCTGATAAAAAATTCTCGCTAAAGAAATTGCTTGGTCAAAGCATCCATTGCCCTGTTCTGGTTGTTTTTCCAGATAAAAAAGAATTCCTTGGTTAAAAATATAGGTGATTCTGGGGCGCAATAAAATTGTGCGTTCGTCCAGACTCTGCCGATACAGTTTCTGGATCTTTCTGGCTGCTGGAAGATTGCGGTGAAACACATATTTAGAAAAAAAGTTCTCCAACAGATCATAATAAAGGGCATTGGTTTGCGGAACACTTTGGTACAGCTTGGCTTTTTTCAAAATGCTTTTCAGTAATAGATCCATCTGTTCTGTGTCCAATGCAAAGGTAAAAATACTGATCAAACGCAACTCCATCTCACCCCAATTATTGACTTGCTGGAGATAGCTGAGTACTTTTTGAGAATGAATGAATGGACGATTATTTCCTGCATTGAGTACATCTTCAATGAAACAGCCTAAAAACTGCGGCCAATCATACGGACTCTGACTTTCAGCAAAAAAACGTTGTGCCAACGAACGAGCCGACTCTTCTTGATTCGTATTAAGATACTCCTGCATCTGCTCGATAGACTTTTCAAAACGGTCTTTAAAAGTCTGTTTCCCAACAAATTGAAACTCCTCGATCGTCACATTGATATTTTGCAAGCATGTAAAAAACTGATCGACCGTCAACATTGATTTTCCATTTTCAAAACGTGAAAGTTGTGCACTTGATATCCCTTGCTGACATGCTTCCTTCAAAGTAATCCCTTTTTCTAAACGCAGTTTCTTAAATGTCGCTCCATAGTCCATTCACAGCACCTCTTTACATATATGTAATTATTCCTTCGCTTTTACTTTACCCTTTTACAATAAAGGTATCAAGAAAGGTAATAAGAAAGGAGCAAAAAATAATGAAAAAGGTGTTATTGGTACATTGGAAAAATCAGGGAGTCGTCCTGCTTTTAATGGCAGGAGTCGCACTTTCACAAACGATAGCCAGCTTGCAAAATGTGCAGGTTCTAAACAGTCTCATCCAATTCGATCAAAAAGGATTTATCCAAGGTGTTGTAGGGATGGTCTTAGCCTATAGTTGTTTCCTGATGTTTATTTATTTGCAAATCCGTTATACAGCCTATACATCTCAGAAGATGTCCCTTTATTTGCGAGATCAATTATTGACTCGGCTACGATACAGTGATTATCAGACATTCCACAAAGTTACCGTAGGCAACTATGCATCAAAATTGAGTAACGATATAACCATGATCGAAACAGATGGCTTCGCCAATATCTATCAGGTCATGCAAGGTGTATTGTCTTCACTATTTGCCGTTATCGCATTAGCCCAATTTCATTGGTCATTGATCGTGCTCACCTTAGGTCAGTCCTGTTTGTTGCTTTTGTTGCCGAAAATCTTCCAAAAAAAGATGAAACAATCAGCTGTTGCTACCGCCCAGGCAAATGAAGCTTTTTTGAGTAAAACCAACGAACTGTTAGCTGGATTTGATACTTTCCTAAATTTCCAGCGTCTTGATTTTCTTAAAAATAAACTCTTGGGTTCCGCACAAAGAATCCAGTCTGCAAAGCTAAAACAAGCACAAGTGATGGCTGCTGTCTCTGTAACTGGCGGAATTGGCAATGTGACTGGTCAATTGAGTGTCTTAGGTTTTACTGGCTACTTGGCTTTTCTGCAAATCGTTCCCATCGGAGCGATTACAGCAACAGGAAATCTTGCTTCGACAATTTTTAATACATTAGGAAATATCAGTTCCTATCTGTCAAAAATACAAGGCACATTCCCTTTATTCGATGCATTTGCTTATGAGAAGCCAGCGCATGAGATTTCGCTACCCAGCAAAAAAACAAACGATGCAAAAGATCTTGTGTTGGCACAAGCTTCTTATTGTTATCAAACGACCGATGGAAAACCGCAACGAATGTTGTTCAATCTCTCAACCACTTTTAAAGCTGGACAAAAGTATGCCATCGTGGGGGAAAGCGGCTCAGGCAAGTCAACATTATTCAGTTTGTTGACTGGACGGCGCAAAGACTATAGCGGATCGATCCGCTTGGGAGAAACGGAAATAAAAGAATTCCCTTTAGAAGAATTGCAAGACAATGTGACAGTTATTGATCAACGTCCCTTTGTCTATCAAGCATCGATTCGCGAGAATCTGACATTAGGACAATTTTTTCCCGATGAAGAAATCGAGCAAGCGCTAAAAAAAGCGGAACTCTTTGCAGTTATTGAACAACTACCTGAGCAGTTAGACACAGTTCTTACCGAAACAGGTGGTAATCTTTCAGGGGGACAATTGCAGCGTCTTGCACTAGCTAGAGGCTTCCTATGGAAAAAACCTATTTTGTTAGTTGATGAAGGAACCTCTAATCTTGATCAAGAAAATGCTAAAAAGATCGAGAAATTACTGTTGCAACAACCGCAAACCGTCCTGTTTATTACCCACCACCTTCGAGACGAAATCGTCCAAAAGTTAGATGGTGTTCTCTCACTTACCCCCTCCTAGCAAATTGATCGCGATGACTCTTTTATCAATAGGTCCTATTTGCTAAACTGAAAGTAGCTGATTCAACAAAAATCAATGCTTTGATTCTTAATAAAGCATTGACTTTTGTTGTGATGACTTTTTGTCTGCTAAACAAGAAATGAGCCAATGGAGGTTTTTGATGGTCAACCCACAGCTAATGCATTATTTAGAAACAACAATCATTCCACAATACAAGCAATTTGACACAAGTCACTCCCCTGAGCACGTCTATCAAGTGCTCGAAAACAGTATAGAAATCGCTGCCCCATTATCGGTTGACTTAGACATTGCCTCTACTGTTGCTGTCTTTCATGATCTTGGTCTATTAAAAGGACGAAAAAATCATGAACGCGCTTCAAGATCTATGGTAGAATCAGATGCTTTTTTGGCGGATTACTTTACCAAAGAACAGCGTAAAATAATCGGAGAAGCCGTCGAAGATCATCGTGCTTCCCTCTCCTATGAGCCACGATCCATCTATGGCAAAATCATTTCAGAAGCTGATCGTGATCTTGATTTTTATCGGATTCTCGAACGCACGATTTACTTTGCCATCGAAAAAAAGAGTCTTTCTGATCCTGATAATCTTTGCCAAGAGGCATTTGAATACATTCAGCAAAAATACGGTCCCCACCATCACTTGACCTTTTGGCTCGGCTATTCAAAAAATATCGCAGGCTTAGCAGAGATCCATGAAATGCTCACAGATCCGATCAAATTTAACAGCGCTTTTTCTGATTGCTATGAACAACGAATGAAAAAGCCGACTTCTTGAGCTAAGACGTCAAGATCCGGCTTTGTTTCATTTTTCTAGTCGTTCGATCATTTCTTTCATCTTTTCAATTTCTTCTTTTTGAGTTTGGATAATATCATCCGCTAGTTCTTTGACCTCAGGATCTTTGATGGCCGCATTGGTACTGGTTAAAATGGCAATCGAATGATGAGGAATCATTGCTTTCATCCATTTCACATCATCAACAGCCGTTTGGGAGCGCACCATGAAAAGTGAACCACAGAATACGAGTACACTGACAGCTAAAATCGCTAGATTCCATTTCTTATTTTCGTACATTTTCCACATAAATAAGAGCATGATCATCGCCATCACGGCCCCCATCATCAACGCCATAAATAATCGAGTCTGACTATAAAAGATATGATCCCATTGAAAAACATTCAGGTACATCATCCCAAACATCACGACCGTCGATACTAAAATCATCACACCAAAACGCACATACTGTTTCATTTCTATCTCCTCTTTCCATAAAAATATCCACTATTAGTCTATCAGGATTGATTGTTCCTACTCAAACGAAACGCTTAATTGTGATTAGGAGACGAAGCATTGTTCACTCTTGCAAGTTTTTTCCTGGTTCCTCTATGGATTGCCAGGTATCAGGATTTTTGTTCTATCGCTTTTCCTAGGCTTTTTTTCAGCTTTTCTGTCAGATCTTTGCAGGAAGGAAGAATCCATGCCAAAGCAATAAATTTTGCAGCTGAATAAGAATGTGGTAACTTGATTTTATCACATGATAAAATTTCTAGGAGGAAGTTGTATGTTTTTAGCAATAAATGAAATCCGCCATTCTAAATTGCGGTATGCACTGGTTACCGGTGTCATGTTTTTGATCGCTTACTTAGTTTTTTTCTTGACCGGGCTAGCCTATGGTCTTGCCCAAGAAAACCGAACTGCTGTCGATAAATGGTCGGCATCAGAGATTTTATTAGCCGAGGAAGCGAATAACAATTTGAATATGTCCATGATCCCTCGTAATCTCTATGATGAAGTCAAAGCAGATGAGAAAGCTGTATTGGCTCAAACTGCGGGTGTGATCACCAGGGAATCCGGTGGTGAAAAAGTTGATGTCAGCTTTTTTGGGATCGAACCAGATCAATTCTTGGCTCCTAAACTCACGGAAGGCGAACTTTTCGCGAACGACGATGAGGCAGTTGCTGACAGCAGTTTGAAAGAGGAATACGACATTAAGATCGGCGATACCGTCAAATTAGCCGGCAATGAAAAGAAACTGAAGATCGTCGGCTTTACAGAAAATGCTCGCTTCAATGTCGCACCTGTTCTCTACACGACGATTGGTGCCTATCAAGAAATTCGCTTTGAAACAAAAGATACCAGCGATAAAGCCCGCATCAATGCCATCGTTACGCGAGGAACAGTTGAAGAAGTACCGGATGAATTAACAGCAACCAAAATTAGTGATTTCATCAATGAATTGCCTGGTTATAGTGCTCAAGTGCTAACCTTTGGGTTTATGATCGGCTTCTTGATCGTCATTGCTGCCATCGTTATCGGGATCTTTATTTATGTCTTGACTATGCAGAAATCTGATATTTTTGGTGTCATGAAGGCACAAGGAATTTCTAGTCGTTACATCGCATTTTCTGTCATCGCACAAACTTTCCTTTTAGCAACGGTGGGCGTATTGGTAGGATTAGCGGCGACGATCGGAACGGCGTTGGTCTTGCCGCAAGCTGTGCCCTTTCAAGTAAACAGCCTCTTTTTTGCAGGTATTAGTGTGTTGATGATTTTGATTGCGATTGTCGGTGCTTTCTTCTCAGTAAGAACGATTGTTAAGATTGACCCATTGAAAGCTATTGGATAGGAGGATAAAAATGAGTGCCATTGAATTTAAAGATGTGAAGAAAACCTTCAAAGATGGAGATACGATGATTGAGGCTTTGAAAGAGACAAACTTTTTCGTTGAAAAAGGAGAATTTGTCGCCATCATTGGACCCTCTGGTTCAGGTAAAAGTACTTTTTTAACTATTGCGGGAGGATTACAAGCACCTACAGCTGGTGAAGTTTTGATCAACGATCAGCCTTTTAGTGACCAGAAAGAAAAAATTCGGGCCAAATTACGATTCAAAGAGATCGGTTTTATTCTTCAAGCTTCCAATCTTGTCCCATTCTTGACCGTTAAAAAGCAACTGAAACTAGTCGACAAAGTCAGCAAAGAGAATAAAACCCAATCTGCCCAAGATTTATTTACCCAATTAGGAATCGATAAATTGCAAAACAAATACCCCGAAGATCTCTCCGGTGGTGAACGTCAACGGGTGGCGATCGCTAGAGCTTTGTATCATGACCCAACAATTATTTTGGCGGATGAACCAACAGCCAGTCTGGATTCCGAAAAAGCCTATGAAGTAGTCAAAATTCTTGCGCAAGAAACAAAGGAAAAAAATAAAGCGACGATTATGGTGACCCATGATACCCGACTAACTGATTATTGTGATCGGGTGCTTGTAATGGAAGACGGTGTCTTAAAGGAAAAAGAACACACAAAAACACAACACGATTAATCTGAAGCCAAGAAATATTTGATAAGGAGTTCTCATGAAAAAAATTATCGTTGTCGGCGGCGGTGTCGCAGGACTATCCGCCGCTGTCAGATTGCAACAAGCAGGTTATGCGGTCACACTATACGAAAAAGAAAGCCAGCCCGGTGGCAAAATGAACCAAATCAAGCAAGCTGGTTTTACATTTGATGTCGGCCCGACCATTGTTATGATGCCGGAGATTTATCGCGAGATTTTTGAACTATGCGGTGTCGATCCAGATGACTATATCCCGATGGAAAAGGTTGATCCTATGCTGCAGCTCTACTTTGCTGATGAAGCACCTCTCACCTTTTCCAATGATCTGATTGAACTCACTAAAACATTAGAAGGGATTTCTGAAGAAGATGCCCAAGGTTATTTCGCCTTTCTGGCAGATATTTATAAACGCTACGTGATTGCAAAAAAAGCTTTCATCACTAAATCGTTTCGAGGATTCTGGGATTTTTATAATCCTCAATCCCTTTGGGCAGGAATGAAATTGAAAACATTCAACGATGCCTACACTTCGATCTCAAAGTTTGTTAAAGATGACCGCTTGCGCAAGTCGCTAGCCTTTCAAACATTGTATATCGGGGTTTCTCCCTATCAAGGGCCCTCTCTTTATACGATCATCCCTATGATCGAGTTGTTCTATGGCGTCTATTTCATCAAAGGCGGTATGTATACATTAGCGACTTCGCTGGCTCGCTTATTTGAAGAATTAGGCGGCGTGATTCATTATGACTCACCGATCGAAGAATTGATCATTGAAAACAAGCGAGCAACAGGGATTCGTCTAAATGGGCACATCCATTCAGCAGATGCGATTGTCTGTGCGGCTGATTTTCCTTATGCGATGCAAGAATTGATTCCTAATGAAAAAAATCGGGGCAAATACACCAATAAAAAAATCAGCCGAATGGCCTATTCTTGTTCGTGTTTTCTCTTGTACCTAGGGCTGGATAAAAAATATGAAGCCAATGGCTTGCATAGCATCTACTTTGCCGAAGACTTCAAAAAAAATGTCGATGACCTTTTTGAGTTTGGTGTTTTGCCAGAAGATCCTTCCTTTTATCTCTATCGTCCCACATTGAAAGATGCCTCACTAGCACCCGAGGGTCACGAAGGCTTGTATGTGTTGGTGCCAGTTCCCGAGCTGTCCAAGTTTAATGATTGGCAACCTAATACAATCACGAATTACCGCAACAAAATTATCCACACGCTAAAAGAAAAAACGATTTTCAATGATATCGATGAGCATATCGTTTTTGAAACCTACTATACACCACAAGATTTCAAAGACCACTACAACGCTTATAACGGGGCGACTTTCGGATTGAAACCGACATTATCTCAAAGCAATTACTATCGTCCTCATAATAAGTTTTCTTACGCAGAAGGTTTGTATTTTTGTGGCAGCAGCACTCACCCAGGAGCCGGTGTCCCAATCGTGATGCAAAGTGCAAAGCTTGCCGTAGAGGAGTTACTAAAAGATGATCAATAAGGAAAGCACGCTTTTTGAACGATATAAGGAAGACTTTGCTTATTGCGAGCAAATCATCAAAAAACATTCGAAAAGTTTCTACAGTGCTTTTTCGCAATTACCCCCAGAAAAAGCACGTTCCGTGTTTGCCGTCTATGCCTTTTGTCGGCAAGCAGATGATGCCATCGATCGTTATCAAGACATCGTTAAATTAAATGAACTAGAACACGGATTACGACAAATGGCTTGCGGAAAGGTTCTGGATACCCCTTTATGGCGGGCTCTTTCTGTTGTCTTTGCGAAATATGATTTAAAGTTCCAGCCATTTTATGATATGCTCGCAGGACAGAGGATGGATCTAAATTTTCAGCCACCTGAAACGGAGGCTGATTTGAGTAGCTACAGCTACTTTGTTGCTGGAAGTGTCGGGTTGATGTTGCTGCCGATTTTATCTAGTCAGGCAGGCAAGATCCAAGAACCGGCCAAGAAGCTAGGGGAAGCTATGCAGCGAACGAATATTCTCCGGGATATTGGGGAAGATCTTGCGATGAATCGAATTTATTTACCAAAAGAAACGATGCAGCGGTTTGAGATTACCATTCAACACCTCAGACAAAAAAAGGTCACTGAATCCTTTATCCAGCTTTGGGAGTTTGAAGCTCTGCTAGCAGAAAAACTGTACGATGAAGCCTTGTCCATGATGCCTCAGATCGATGAAGACTGCCAGGAAGCGCTTATGGCTGCTTTATTGATCTATCGCGAACTATTGACGGTCATTCGTGAGAAAAATTACCAGGTTTTTCTCAAAAAAAATGCTGTCTCTATCCAAAGAAAAGCTTTTTTATTACGTTCTGTAAAACAGCAGATAAAAACCAACCGGAGTGAAAATAATGCAAGATGAGATTTTAGACGTGGCTGAACAGTTGTTCATGCAACAAGGGTATAAAGGAACTTCAACAAGACAAATCGCGGAGTTGTTAGGCATTACTCAGCCTAATTTGTATTATCATTTCAAAAGAAAAGAAGATATTTATTACGGTGTTCTTGCGCGGTTAGCGATAGATGTATCTGAAAACTTATATCAGATCGTTAATGATCCCAATGACTCCTTAGCAGAGAAACTGCAACGGATGGCTCGATTTCTGCAAAAACGTCACCCTTTCAATTTCTACTTAATGATGGATGATATCAAACATACCGTCTCTGAAGAAACCGCCAGAAAACTCTACTTGATTTGGAAAGAAAACTATCAGCAACCATTTATTCGCCTTTTTCAAACAAGTGAACTACGATTACGAAACGAACTTTCCTACCAGTTTATTGTCAGCCAAATGTTTATTCTCATTGCTTCATACTTAGATTCAGCAGAGAAAGAAACTGAACTCTATCAGGCCATTGATTTATTTTTATATGGTGTTTTAGATAAAGAGTCTAACTAGACAAACGTATCCACTCATTCCTGATTACTAAATAAGGAGGAAGAATATGCCAGAATATACTGACTTGACTGCGTCTGCTGCTATCGTCAACGCCTTTATCACAAAATACAATCAGCTCAAATCAATTTATCCAGAAGCGGTGA
The DNA here is from genome assembly GCF_040910045.1 of Enterococcus sp. RTP21361st1_A6_RTP21361_211029. Classification (NCBI taxonomy): domain Bacteria; kingdom Bacillati; phylum Bacillota; class Bacilli; order Lactobacillales; family Enterococcaceae; genus Enterococcus; species Enterococcus sp. RTP21361st1_A6_RTP21361_211029. The sequence goes on from NZ_JBDGBK010000052.1 coordinate 19,046, forward strand.
TTGAGCTTTGTGACGACCAAGGGCATCAAATCACTGAGGTCAAAAAAATCAACAGCGAATTGATCGAATTGATCATCGACGATAGCCAAGGACCAAAATTTCGTTACATCCATCCTTCTCAATTTGATTTGACATTCACTGTCAAACAATAATCCATTAGGACGATGAAATAAGATACTGCTAATGCTTCTCACAATGAGAAGTTTCAGACACAAAGGCATACTCACCGTTGCCTTTTGAGTTAGCTTTGATCTTATATCACTGTCCTTTTTTTATTGCAATTCTCTTTGATAGACGAATCGTATCTATTGACGTAAACTAACACTGATTTACTATTCTGAAAGGAGCATGTTATGTCAAAGAACCGAATCGAGGCCTTTACAGATGCAGTGATTGCTATCGTGATGACTTTGCTGGTCTTAGAACTTCACCAACCAAAAAACGATACCTTTCAAGCGTTTCTAGGCATCGAACATCAGTTTATCATTTATTTGATCAGTTTTGTGATGCTGGCCATTTATTGGAACAATCATCATCATCTCTTTTAAGTTGCAGAAGATATTGATGGATGGACATTATGGGCCAATCATTTGCTGATACTCTCGTTGTCGCTTTTTCCTTTTGTTACTTCATGGGTCAGTCAATACCCGCTGTCCCTCGCTCCTCAAATGCTCTATGGTGCTGTGATTTTCTTGACTGATTTTAGCTATTATTTGTTAGGACGGGCATTAAGCCGGGAAAGCCAAAATAATCCAACCATTAGGAAACTATTTCAACGCTATCAGAAATTAACCTTTACTCTTTTTGTCAACATTGTGGCATTGCTCCTTGGCTGGTTGATTCATCCGCTTTTTGTGATCAGTCTCGATAGTCTCGTTCTACTTCTTTGGGTGATTCCTGAGAAGAAAGCCGAACGCTACCTGAATCAATAATCAATGAAAACGACTGCTTGATATCCCCCTCGACAATCCATTCACTTGTTGTTCGTCTTCTTACCTGTCGAATAAAACAAAAATCATCCAACAAAGAGCCCTTTTGACGGCAGTCACTGATTCGCCATCAAACGCACTTTGTTGGATGATTTATTATTGTTTACGCGTGCTTTGTATATCCTAGCGAATAATACTCAACGAAATAAATCTACCCCAGGATTCTTTAGCACTTGCTCTACTTGTTCCCGTGTAATCAAGGGAACATCTCCTAACATCGTATGGGCCAATACAGCATTGGTGATAGCAAAATCCGCGGTTTTTTTTAGTGGCCATTTCTCGGCATATCCTAAAAGAATACCTGCTGCATATGCATCCCCTGCACCGATTCGATCTAGCACTTGTAACAATTGAGGTGCAGTTTCAACAGTTTCTTCTTTAGTGTAGATCATCCCGCTGATAAACTGTTTGTCTTCACTGGCTATCCGTCTGGTTCCTGTAAACCATTCAATCCCGTACTGCGCCATAAAGGCCTGAACGATTTGCTGTTCCTCTAGTCCATCAATAGGCAGCTGCTCACCAAATCCCAAAAGACCGTGCAAATCTCGTACAGACCCAAATACCAAATCACAATAAGGCAGAATCGCTTCGTAACGTTTTTTTAAGATTTCTCGCTGTCCTTCTTCCAAATTCAGACTGGGACGAAAATTAAAATCGAAACAAACTTTGATGTTCTTCAAAGTAGCTTGTTTTGCCAATGTTATCGCGGTTTGCCACGTTTCTTCGGTCAAGCTCAACGAAATACCACAAATATGTAAAAGATCGATCGTTTCTAAATATTCAGCGATGGGATAAGTTGCAGGTCCGGAAACCCCAAATGAACTACCGCGGCGGTTCTGATACGTCACATAGGTGGGGCGAGCGCCAAAACCAACTTCAGCAAAATAACTGCCGATATGATTGTGTGCCTGACCAATAAATTCTGTCTTGATACCATAAGTTCGCAAATTCGCTTTGGCCGCATCACCCAAACGGTTTTTTGGTACTTTCGTCAATAGGGATGCTGAAAGATTGAAGTGCGCCAGATTTCCTAAAATATTTACGCCCGTTCCTGTAAAATCCATCCGCAGCGAATGGGTTTGTTCTAATGTCCGATATTCAGGCGGTGTCAAGCGCAGCATGACTTCACCGTATGCACCGATTCGCATCACAATTCCTCCTTCACTCTTACTTCAATGAATCTTTCATCATCTTCAGTAATCGTCTCACATCTTCCGGACGGGTATCGCCCGTCTCTGAATCAATGATCGAGCTATACACGTGAGGAATGATTTTCTTGACTCCTGCATCCACAGCAATCTGCAAGATTTCTGCAAAGTTATCCAAATCAATCCCACCGGTCGGTTCAAGATAAAAGTCATGAGCTGCACAAGCTTTTGCTACCGCTTGATATTCTTCTTTGTGCGCCAATCCTTTCATAGGGAAATATTTGATTGAACTAGCGCCCATATCCTTGAGTAATGCAATCGCCGTTTCAAGAGGAACCTCAGTGGGTTCTTCCTGTGAACTTAACGGGCCAGTGGCAATATTGACAAAGCCGACTTTGCCTGTCGGAGAAACTAATGCATTAACAATAGTTTCTTCTTGTCCTAACAACGCCCGAGATGTTGCAGCTCCCGTGAATACTTGATTGACATGTTGCGGCTGCAACACAGCAGAAATTCGAGAGACCATCTCGCTCTGATTCGGATCACCGGCACCGAGACCAACTGATAACGCATTTTCTATTTCTGCTTGGTATTTTTTCATGTCTTCAATCGCTGCTTCATCCGTGGAATAATTTTTGGAAAGAACGCCTAATAAGATTTTCCCTTCGGCTGCTTCAAAACATTCTTTGGCGTTTTCCACTGAGTTAGCTAAAACGTTTAAACAAATTCGATCTTCTAAATAAGTCGGGGATTTTTTC
>NZ_JBDGBK010000053.1:0-21744 GCF_040910045.1 Enterococcus sp. RTP21361st1_A6_RTP21361_211029
TTTGAGTTGAAACGAAGAAAAAGTGTTAGTAGAAAATCGCCTTCGATTTTCCACCAACACAAAATATTATAGAACCAAATGAAATAGCTCATTTCTGACGGTTTTTTTTTGAATTTTACCACAGCCAGTTTTACATAAATCAGTTAACTAGAAAACAAAGTTTGTAGTTTTTGATGATGGACTTCTAGAAGGCGTTGATATAAATCAGTTTCGAAATCACTGTAATGGCAATAATCAAGGACCGTATATTTAAAAGGATCTAGGCCCTTCGGAATCAGCAAAGGTGACCCCAAGATGATAAAGTCATATTCTTCAGTGATTGGAAGTGTCAGCTGTTCGATAGCAACAAATGGGATCTTTTTGCCTAGGTTTAAGATCTCAGCGGAAATCAGATGCTCAGAAACATTGACAAAACCAACTTTCAACTTATAGTTTTCGTCGATTTCTGAATAATACGGATAAAGCAAACAAGCTTGGATGAAAGCTAATTCACTTACACAAGATTTCAGCCACGTATAATTTTTCCGTTGGGAAAATTTTTTCCAGAAGCCTTCGATTTTGATTGTCAAGATATGTAAGAGTGGGTACTTTTCTTTGATATACGAAGAAATAAACAATGTGGTCAAAGGGATTTTTTGTTTGAACAAGCTAAAGTTACCAATCGATAGGTAGATGTTCAAATATAGAGCTGGCTCATTTTCAAAATGAAACGTACCGATAAACGTCTGACAATGGTCTTGGAATTCGTCCAAAATCTCCTTGGGGTCATTACTTGGTTGCTGATAAGAATGTTGGATGATCGGCAGACGAATGTCTTGGTTGGAAGTCAGAAACGGCCAATAATAAAACAAATAGAACAAAGAGTTTACCTCCAAGAGGTCTAAACGCAGATTGGCGATCTTGAAGAAATCGTAAAAGAAGTTGAGGTCTGTACCACTTGGAATGAAAGAATCCCTTGATAAGTGATAGATATCAGTAAAGTGGCTGTTTTTGATCCTCAGCAAACAAATCAGACAATGGAGACTGGCTTGTTTTTTTCCTAAGTCAAACTTGTTCTTATGCTGTGCTTCTTCATGTTTATAAATCAATGCTCTCACTTCTTGGCTATAAGGAACTATGTCCAAACTTTCACCTAATGATACAAACCAAAAGAAATTAAAAAAGAGGATACGAATCAACATTTCGGAACCTGACAAGGTCAGATTCGATAAATTCAAGTTGATATTGTATTCCTTCAAATATTCAACCAGCTTTTTTGTTTGACGAAAACAGGTCGAGCGACTGATATAGTGCCGGTTACAAAAAGCAGCGAGATCGTCGTCCTCTTCTATTAGCATACTGAGCAACAATTTATAAGGAACACTTTCAGTTGAAAGGTAATGTTGGTATTGGGTGTATTGAACAAGTTGTTCATTGACGGTTAACTTATTTTTACTATGTAATAGCTTGATGGTAGTAAATTTTTCTAAATCATCTTGGATTGCGCTCAAGATTTTTTTGAAGCGTGCAGGGCCGTAATAAAAATCCAAGTTTTCCCGCACCTGATCTATGCTGTATTCCCCGGGTGAGAGTGTCATCAACTTGCCGTAGACACTCAATTTCGTTCTGGCATGATCATCTAACAAAATTTTTTCAATCAATTGATCACCTTCCTTTTTTTGTAATTATTATTATTAGCGTATTTAATTTCTCTTGTAAATACGTGTCTCAGATTTCTAATAAGTCTATACAAGGTTTAGAAATATTTCTATTTCACTTGTCTCAAAAATAGCGTTCAGCGAGTATGTTTTTTGAGAGAAAAGAAATAACCCACAATTTTAAATAACGATATCAATATTTTTTTGCTTCCTTGTTAGTGTGTTTAATGGATATAAATAACTATAATTGAATATTTAGAAGCTGAAGGGGAAAGAATTAGAAATATTAGTGAATCTTTTCTTTTTTTTTATTATCTATTTGAATTTTAAAAAAATTTCGAAGGAGGCACTAAAAATGAAAAAGGGAAAGCATCTTGTCCTTCTTAGTTTGTTGGCCATCTTTTTCATCGCTTACTTATATTCTCAACACATAAACAAGGTAGTAGCAAATGATGAAGATGTTGTTGATGTAGTAGAGGTGTTGAAAAATGATTATGGAGAAGTGAGTATCAAGCAAACAGATGATCATTTGATCCTCTTTTATCGCTTAAATGAGTCAACACAAGAAAGACGATTTTTATTTCAGCTGCATCCCAAGGATGCAGCTGAAAACAATTTCCTTACTTCTTACACTTCTCAGGAATACCAAGAATATACAGATGAGAAGCAACAGAAATGGATAGGCAGTGATTTTTCGCAGGGAGGTGTCGAAAAAGAATGGAATGTCGCATTGCCAAATACTAATAAAGAGTTTCAACTCAATATTCAGATTGAAGAAAAAGCAGGAAAGTTACTTTTATCAGAAGCCGCTTCTTATCCATTCTCTATCGCTAATGAGAAGAAAGAGCCGTCAACTACAAGTGAAGATATAGCGGAAACAACAGAATCCTCTGAAGTATATGATACATCAGAGGATTCCTCGGTCATCTCGGACGAGTATCATCCGTTTGATCAGCCGCAATTGTTCAACGGACAGGTGAGTTCCGATGGATTAACTACGATCGAACCAGAGTATGTAACGGATGGGCAAGGTACTTATCCGAAAGCGATGTGGCAACCAAATAATAATCAGTATGTACGAAATCACCAAGGCAATCGTCAGGGAAAACAACAATGGGATGGAGTGACTAATTGGGATGGTGATCCAACCAATCAAAATAATTCTTATATTGAATATGGTGGGGAGAAAGAAGCAGCCGATTATGCGATCCGAAAATTTGCTAAAGAGACAGCAACTCCAGGTTTGTTTGATCTGTATGTAAATGTCCGAGGTAACACGCAAAAGGACATTCTTCCACTTGATATCGTATTCGTTGCAGACTGGTCTGGGAGTATGAATGAAGAAAATCGGATCATTGAGGTGAAAAATGGCATTGACCGATTTATTGATACATTATCAGATAGTGGCGTGACGGAAAAAATCAACTTAGGGTATGTCGGATTCTCAAGTGAAGGATATAGCAACCGTACGATTCCGCTAAAAGCCTTTGATAGTGTAAAAGAAGAAATCAAAGCAGCAACCCCTCTTTCAACAAGTGGCGGAACATTTACTCAAAATGGGTTACGACAGGCAGGAGAATTATTATCAGAACAAAATGGACACAAAAAAGTGATCGTTCTCTTAACCGATGGCGTTCCGACTTGCTCGTATTAAGTATCTAGTGTAATGGACGATGAAGATGGTAGTTATTATGGTACAGCCTTTAGCGGACGTATTGATCATCCAGACTATACTTCGAAAATCTCCCCCCCTTATCTTGCTTCAGTAAGCAACCAATCTTCGCAACGGCGTTGGATCAATTCGACATTTATTGCTACGATCGGTGAAGCAATGGCATTGAAGCAACGAGGAATCGAAATCCATGGGTTAGGAATCCAACTACAGGGGGATGAAACCGCAGGACTCACGAAAGAAGAAGTCGAGAGTCGAATGCGGAAAATGGTCTCGAATGGGGAGGATGGGACACTGTATTACGAGTCTGCAAATGATTCCTCAGATATTGCTGATTATTTAGCCAGAAAAGCTGTGCAATTGTCTGGGACCGTCGTTGATGGGAAAATCACTGATCCGATCATTGAGCCATTCGTTTATGAAACAGAAAGTGTTTCTGTTAAAAGTGTCGGAACGAGTCCTTTATCTGTTGAACCGATTCTAGCCATTGAGGATTCTATCATTCGAGTCGAGCAAATCTATTTAGAAAAAGGCCAAGAGATCCAACTGCATTATCAAGTTAGAATCCAAACAGAAAGTAAAACATTCGAACCAGATAGGTGGTATCAGATGAATGGTTCGACCACCTTTCAGCCAACGTCCAACCCAGATGTAGTTGCTAAATTTGGTATTCCATCAGCGAAAGCGCCCAGTGTTTCTCTTGATTTCTTCAAAGAATGGGAAGAATTTGATGAAGATCTGACAACGCGACCAGAAAAAGTGATCTACGAAATCAAGCGAAGGGGGATCACTCAATCATCAAGTTGGGAAAATGCCTATATACAATTAAATAAGCCGGCAAAGGACGAAACAAATCGTTGGGAGCGAACAAAAGTCACCAAAGTTTCAGAATCTAGTGAAGAAATCAGAGAAACCCTTTGGCTACCGAAATACAACAATCTAGGGCAAGATTTCCACTATGAGGCGGTCAATGAAGAAGCGGTTCCCGGCTATCAATCAGAAAAAATCAATGCAACGACTTGGAAAAATACAAAACAATTTGTCCCTTTAGACTTAAAAGTAACCAAGAAATCTTCTGCAAATGATCATCTCCTAAAAGGCGCGGTATTCCAACTAACGATTGAGGAGCGGGAGATTCAGCTGATCGATCATCAAGATGGTACGTATTCGTTGCCAGAAGAAACACGTCTTGAAAAAGGAAAAAACTATACATTGACAGAAATCAGTCCACCCACTGGACACGAACGCTCAGAAAAGCACATGTGGGATATCGCGATTTCTAATAATGGCGCAGTAACAGTGGACGGTCAAAAAACAGCAGTTGACGACCAAGTCATCCAGTTGACAATCGAGAACACTTTTTTAGACCTTCCGATCGCTATAAGAAAGTATACAGAAAAAGGCAAAGAAAAAGTAAATTTGGCAGACGCGACCTTTGCATTACAAATAAAAGCGGATAAAGGAAGCTATCAAACACTGAAAGAAGCCACCACAGCGGCATCAGGATTGGCGCAATTTACCATCCAAAAATCTGGCAAATACCGAATAGTGGAAACCGCAGGACCGCTTGGCTATGATACGATTCCAGGAAATTATGAGTTTGAAGTTGATCCTTATGGAACGATTGAATATGACGGGAAAAATGTAGAACATGCAGCAGTTTGGACGCTGACACATAGCAATCAAATCAAACCATTTGATTTAACTGTCTTAAAGCAAACAGACACAGGTCAATCGTTGAAAGGCGCGGCATTCCGACTATCTGGTTCAGCTGAACAAATCGAATTACCAAGTGATGAAACAGCAATCGACACCTTTGTTTTTGAAGATCTCAAACCCGGGAATTACACGCTGGAGGAGATCAAAACACCAGAAGGCCATGTCGGGCTAAAGGAACCAGTGCAAATTGTTATCCAAGAGGATGGCAAAGTGACAATAGCTGGAGAACCAACAGAAGTGCACTTACAAAGTGGGAACAAAAACAACCAATTGCAATTAGTGGTTACCAATCAGGCGTTGCTCTCTCTGCCGGAGACCGGCGGCATGGGAGGACTTGGCATCATTGCTAGTCTCAGCGGCATTGTTTCATTTGCCATCTATTCGTTTTTGCGAAGAAAAAGGGAAATCAATGCGTAAGCACTATTGATTAGAGGATTCCTTTTTTGTTCATTGTTGGTTCTGAAATGGAGTGAAAAAATGGTTTTCTTGATGGCAAATTGATCGTAGGAAAATTCATTGTTTATTAAAAGAATAGGAGTAAAGAAAATGAAGAAGAGAAAGCATATCAAACGATTGGTACTATGTTTTATTTCACTAGTAACATTGGCAGCATTGATTTCTATCCAGCACGTGTATGCTGATGGAACTGAGGTGCAACTGGTGATCCACAAGAAGAAAATGTTGGATTTTCCAAGTCAAGGGATCCAAAACACAGGGAAGGAAATGGCAGAGTTTGATGACTATCAAGGACTAGCTGACGTCACCTTCCATGTCTACGATGCGACCGCAGCATTTACTAAAGCAAGAGAAAACGGCGCAACGATTGAAGAAGCGAAAGCACAGGTGCAATCACAAACTTTTAGCACAGCTCTTTTTTCAGGCAGTACGGATACTCATGGGGATCTTTCTTTATCATTGCCCAAAAAACAAGCAGGAAAAGATGCCGTCTATGTGATCAAAGAAGCGGCAAAACCAGGGGTGACTGCTGCTGCAAATATGGTCGTGGCGTTTCCTGTGTATGAATTGATCAAACAAGCAGACGGTACGTATCAATATGGAGCAGAAGAACTATCGATGATTCATTTGTATCCTAAAAACATTGTTGAAAATGATGGCACACTGCAAGTCACGAAAATTGGTTCCGCTGAGGGTGAAGCACTGAACGGTGCGGAATTCGTCATTGTCAAACAAGAATCAGAGGTAACAAAATATATACAAGGCGTTGCACAAGGTATGTATACATGGACGTCAGACAAATCAAAGGCGAAACACTTTGTCAGCGGCAATCGTTATGAAATAGGAGAAGAGGACTTTGTCGAGAGTGCTGCGGCTAAAGGACAAATGATCGTCGCTGGTTTAGAGGTCGGAGAGTATGTATTGGAGGAAGTCAAAGCGCCTGAAAATGCTGAGATGATTGCCGACCAAACAACTACGCTATTTACCATCATTTCAGGAAGTCAAATGCCTGTAGCAAAGACGGTAAAAAATGATACGACTAAAGTAGAAAAAGACACGCCCCAATTAGAAGGACAAGATGTAGCCATCGGTGAAGCAATCAACTATGAGATCACCGTCAATATACCTGATGGGATTGCCGATAAAGAGGAGGAGAGCAACAAGTATACCTCATTCAAATTGATCGATAGCCACGATCCTGCATTGACATTTATGAATCAGTCCAAGGGAGAAACAAGCTATGCACTCTATGATGGTGAACGTCTCATTGATACTAATAATTATCAGATCACTGAACATGCCAATGGTTTTACAGTAGCAATTGCGCCCACATATATCCCTTCCCTGACTCCAGGTGGAACGTTGCGATTCGTTTATTACATTTATTTGAATCAACTAGCAGATCCGACGAAAGGTTATAAAAACGAAGCAAATGTCGATAATGGTCACACGACAGATCAAACACCACCGACTGTTGAGGTTCTGACAGGGGGAAAAAGATTCATAAAAGTAGATGGGGCAGTGATTGAGCTACGGCCATTGGCAGGTGCATCGTTTGTCGTACGCGACGAAAATTCGGCGACCGCGAACTATTTGATCATTGATCCAGTCACAAAAGCAGTGGCGTGGACGAATTCTCCGGAGAAAGCAACAACTTTCAATACAACGAACGATGGATTAGTAGACATTACAGGATTAGCTTATGGAACCTACTATTTGGAAGAAACCAAAGCACCGAATAGCTATATCAAATTAAATGAACGAATTGCTTTCAAAGTAGATGCACAATCTTATGCGGTGGCGAATGAATTGGTTACTCCAAAAAAAAGTACCAAACAAACAGAAAGGAACATTACCAGCAACTGGCGGCGAGGGAGTTACTTTGTATATTGGTTTGGGTGTCGTTTTATTGACGATAGTAGGTGTCTACTGGATAAAAAGATATAAGGCTTAGTGTCAAACGAAGAACGAATGGATAGCTGAGGAGAATGAAATGAAGCAAAAAAAAAGGCATCCTTTAGATCTAATCATGCTATTGGTATTTTTTATCGGTATCCTCAGCTTGGCGTATCCCTTTGTTAGCGATACATTGAATGACTATCTCGATCAACAAATCATCAAAAACTATCAGAAAAAAGCAAAATCTGAACATGCGTCAGTGATTGCTGAGTTGAACAAGCAGATGCGTGAAGCAAATGAAAAAATGGCATCAAATGAACCTAAGACAGAAGCAGACCCATTTTCCAAGGAAAAAAAGGAAAAGCAGAACTCGCTGAAATCTTATATAGAAGCACACACGATAGGTGTTTTGACGATCCCAAAAATCAATGTCAATTTACCAATCTTTGATCAGACGACAACAAAACTATTGGAGAAAGGGGCCTGTCTGCTCGAGGGAACTTCATATCCAGTCGGAGGAGTATCGACGCATGCGGTACTTTCTAGTCACCGAGGATTACCACAAGCAAAACTCTTTACAGATCTACCTCGGTTACAGATAGAGGATCGCTTTTATATCGAAATCAATGGTCAATATCTTGCGTATCAAATCGATCAAATACAAACTGTCGCGCCGACAAAAACAGAAACACTTCAGATCCAAGATAACCAAGACCTGGTCACACTAGTTACTTGCACCCCTTATATGATCAATAGTCACCGTTTGCTGGTTCGCGGACACAGGGTCGCAGTTGAGCAAGAGGAAATAAGCGCGTCATTGTCAAAAGTGCAGCAAGCAAAACGAACGACCTTTTTACTCGTGACTGGTTTGATCGTTGTCCTTTTGATGCTGTCTTTGGTGATGGTGATAAAACATTTTACAAAAGTTAAAAATACATGTAGTTTTAAAAACTAGATTCAAAAGTTTTGGTAATCAGATAGTTTTTCGAGTATAATGGAGTCGAAGAAATGAAACGGAGTGGATCAAGATGGAGATAGAATTTAGTCGAAAGTATCAAATCATCAATGAAGTATTAAATGCAGTGACCCATGGGATCGCAGCGTTGTTAAGTTTGTTTTGCTTTAATTTGCTGATGGATCGCGCCCATACCACCTTAGATTATGTCGCTTTTGCGATTTATGGAAGTTCGCTTTTTCTGCTTTTCTTTTCCTCTACGTTATTTCATAGCCTGATTTTTACGAAGGCAAAGAAAGTTTTCCAAGTATTCGATCATTGCTCGATCTATCTCTTGATCGCTGGTACGTATACCCCATTTTGCCTCTTAGTCGTACAGGGAATGGCTGGGTTGATCTTGCTTAGTGTCATTTGGACCACCGCAGTAATAGGGATTATTTACAAATCTTTGACGTTGACAAAAATGAACAAAGTATCGAAAGTTTCAACGATCATCTACAATGTGATGGGGTGGGCAATCATTGTTGTCTTACCTAAGCTCTATCAGAATATCGATTTGACCGGATTACTACTGTTAGTTGCTGGAGGAATCGCTTATTCTGTAGGCTCGCTCTTTTATAGTATGAAAAATAGACGATTCACCCATGTAATCTGGCATTTGTTTGTCATGTTAGGTGCAGCATTGATGTTTTTTGCGATTTACGTAAGTAATTAAGACGTTGTGCATGATGAAATAAGAATGAACAAATTGTTGGGACATAGGTTCGTTACACTCTCAAAAAAATAGAAGCACTCGAAAATGGTTTATTTTTCGAGTGCTTCTTGTTTGAAAAGGGAATGCGAGGAAATCCTTTATGACTAAAGCAAAAACGTGCCGAGCAATTTAGCTCAGCACGTTTTTTTACCTTATTCTTCTACTATTTTAGCTGATGCAGGCAAGCAGCGGTTGACGGCAATCGCAACGGCCATCCCAATGAAACTATCGATCACCCGGTTAAAGGCATAAAGATAGGATTCAGTTTGGGGAACCATAAATAAAATCGTCAATAGGGTAGCACAGGCACCGACCGTTCCTTCGTGATAGTCGAATTTCACTAATAATGCGATCATCAGCATGATAACGAAAGGAATCGATAGCAGCTGAACAAGGTGTGTGTAGCCAAAAAATTTAAAAATTCCGATACAGATGATCGATGCTAATGCGCCAAAGGTATTTCCAGCAATCCGATGCCGGCCGTATTTGACAGTAGTCCCATGATCTTCTCTTAAGGTAAAGACAGCGGTGATCGTTGAAACAACGTATGTCTCACGCTGTAGAAGAAAACTTAGAAGAATACAAATGAAGACGCTGATCCCCGTTTTTAGATTTCGCAAACCAAATTTTAATCCGAATAGATTCAATAATGCCATCCTTTCATAAGAAATCATCTTAACCCTTTCAAACGAATCATATCATACCATAAGCTGTATTTGCTAGTGAAAAAAAGTCCGAAAGGTTGCTGCAAAGGCTTTTCTTTGTGAAAAACCTTCGTGGCTCTCCTGGAGAATACGTCAATTAGCTTGAGAGTGATCAAAAAAGAGTGAATACCATCGTTGGAGCGAATCAGTTGCTTGGCTGACCAAACAAGCGTAACATAATATTGTAAACGTTATCTTATTGGAGAGCAGGGATAGGGATGGAAAAAATTTATCAAGCAAGTACGGCAGAAGGCGCAGTCGATTTTATCAACATGCGTGATTTAGAAGAGGCAGCAAAAGAAGTGATTCCCAAAGGAGGCTATGGCTACATCTCTAGCGGTGCGGGAGATACCTTCACTTATCGAGAAAATGAACGCGCATTCAATCATAAGCTGATTATTCCTCATGTCCTCAAAGACATTGAATTACCAGACACCAGGACTAATTTTTCCGGTGATACATTAAATGCACCGATTATCATGGCTCCGGTGGCCGCTCATGGCTTGGCCAATGTCAATGCGGAGAAAGCCTCGGCAAAAGGAGTTGCGCGCTTCGGTACAATTTACACAGCTAGTTCTTATGCTTCCTGTACGCTAGAAGAAATTCGGGCAGCCGGCGGAGAACAAGCACCTCAGTGGTTTCAATTCTATATGAGCAAAGATGATGGCATCAATCGGGATATTTTGGCGATGGCGAAACGCAATGGTGCCAAAGCGATTGTTTTAACGGCGGATGCCACAGTTGGTGGCAACCGAGAAACGGATCGCCGTAACGGCTTTACCTTTCCATTGGCTATGCCAATTGTGCAAGCTTATCAGTCTGGAATCGGACAAACAATGGATGCGGTATATGGCTCCTCCAAACAAAAACTGAGTCCTCAAGATGTGGCGTTCATTGCGAAGGAATCTGACTTACCTGTTTATGTCAAAGGGGTTCAATCAGAAGAAGATGTAGCACGTGCGTTAGATGCTGGAGCACAAGGGATTTGGGTCTCAAATCATGGTGGCCGTCAGTTAGATGGTGGACCAGCTGCTTTTGATTCTTTACAGATCGTAGCAGATGCCGTCGCTGGCAGAGTTCCGATCGTTTTTGACAGCGGTGTTCGCCGTGGGCAGCACGTCTTTAAAGCAATCGCCTCTGGTGCTGATCTAGTGGCGATTGGACGTCCAGTGATTTACGGATTAGCGTTAGGCGGTTCAACAGGCGTTCAGCAAGTGTTCGATTTCTTCAAAAAAGAATTAGAGATGGTAATGCAATTAGCAGGGACTCAAACGATTGCAGATATTCGCCAAGCGAAACTACGGGACAATCATTATATGTAATAAAAAATAGTAATAAAAAGAGCCTTCCTCTGCCGCACGCAGCCAGAAATTCAAAGAACTGAAACCTTTGAAAGCCACGGCAGCGGGGCTTTTTTTATGGCTTTTTTGTATCTGGGTTGATTATAGGAAATCACCGGTATCAAGAACGAACTGCTACGATTTATTTGATAGTAACAGTGTATATGATTTTGAAAAGGAGAGAAAACCCTGTACACTTAAATTAACGAAATCAAAAAGGAGAGGGGAAAATGATTCCAAAAATCATTCATTATTGCTGGTTTGGGGGCAATGAATTAGGGGAAAGCGAACAGAAATATATCGAAACCTGGCGCAAATTTTGCCCAGACTATGAGATCAAACGCTGGGATGAATCAACGATCGATCTTTCAAAATTTGGTTCTTACTTACAAGAAGCCTACAAACAAGAAGAATGGGCCTTTGTTTCTGACGTTGTTCGTTTGTATGCATTAGTGACAGAAGGCGGCATTTATATGGATACCGATGTCGAAGTGGTGAAACCATTAGATGATCTATTAAACTATGAGGCATTTATGGGATTTGAGATCGAAACCAAAATTTCCACCGGTATCATCGGTGCAGTGCCTCATCATCCTTTCATGGAAGAATGGTATCATGACTATGATGATCGTGAATTTGTGCGAGCAGAAAAAACGGAAGATGTAGTAACCAACGTCATTCGAGTCACTGAATTGTTGCAGGAATATGGTCTGCAACTAAACAATCAGCGTCAAACGGTTAAAGGGGTAGAAATTTTCCCGCAAATGACTTTCTCGCCAAAAAGTTATATTACCGGCGAAGTTGAGGAAGATCCAACTACTATGGTGATCCACCAATTTTCCGGATCTTGGCTATAAACAGTTTTTTACTGATCCGATAGTTCGTCAAGCAGAATCCCAGCAACAGTTGAATGGGCGCCTGCTGACGAACTATTTTTTATTGTCTTTGGCAATGAATTATGCCACAATAGAACGAAATGAAATGGATCGGAGTGAGAGTTTATCATGGGAATTATCCAATGTACACCGGCTGACCTTGTTGAGTTGAAAGCCATCAGTATTGAGACGTATCAGGACACATTTGCCCCATATAATACGGAAGAAAATATGCAAGCTTATTTAGAGGCTGCTTATCATTCAGAAAAGTTGCACAAAGAACTGAAAAATCCGCAGTCTGCTTTTTTCTTTTTGCAAGAAGAAGCAATTGCTGGTTATCTAAAGCTTAATTGGGGAACAGCTCAAACTGAGCCGATTGCACCAGAGGGACTTGAAGTTGAGCGGATCTACATCCGAAGTGACTACAAACGCCGCGGCTATGGTCAGCAATTGTTGTCTTTTGCGGAAGAGTTTGCCAAGGCAAAACAAAAGACGTCTTTGTGGTTAGGCGTATGGGAACACAATGCCAATGCATTGGCTTTTTATAACAAGATGGGCTTTCGACGAGTAGGCAGTCATTCTTTCTTCATGGGGGATGATGAACAGACCGATTATTTAATGGAAAAACAAATATGAAGAGAGTCACTCTTCTTCGATTCGTTGTTGTTGAAAAATCAAAGTCGAAAACCTGTCGATGAGAGATGCCATTAGTGACTTCGAAAGAGGGAGCAAGAGGAGGATGAAAATTCCTTTTCAATTAATAGAGCTTCCAGTATAGTAGTAAATGACTAACTAAAAAATGAAAATTATGGTGACAGATGAAGGGGACAAGAATGGGACAACAAAAAACTGAAAGTGTATTATCACGATTTTTAAAAGGAGTCGTTATTGCTTTAGGATTTATTTTGCCGGGGGTCTCCGGTGGAGTTCTAGCAGCAATTTTAGGGATCTATGAACGAATGCTGCGTTTTATGGCACATTTAACGAAAAACTTCAAAGAAAATCTGCTCTTTTTCTTGCCAGTAGGGATCGGCGGGATCGTTGGGATCGGGCTTTTATCGAAACCGTTAGAATGGCTGCTGCAAAATTATCAGATTGTCGTCTTATGGGGATTTGCCGGAGCCATTATTGGTACATTGCCTGCACTTGCAAAAGAATCGACTCTTAAAAGCAAACGAACTATGGGGGATTTGTTTTGGTTCTTTGGTACAATGATCATCGGTTTCTTATTTCTTTATTTCATGGGTGATATTCTAGGAACGATCCCAGCAAACTTTTTAGGATTTGTTTTGGCCGGCGGATTGATTGCATTAGGTGTGTTGGTGCCTGGATTAAGCCCATCTAACTTATTGCTCGTATTAGGTTTGTATGATCCGATGTTGAAAGGCTTCAAGGGGTTCGACATTTTAGGCGTCTTCTTGCCGATCGCAATTGGTGGTCTACTCGTGATGCTGCTGTTCTCAAAATTGATGGAGTGGCTCTTGGAGCATTATCATTCGAAAGTCTATCACTTTATTTTGGGAATTGTGATTGCATCAACAGTATTAATCGTCTTGCCACCAGTGGCTGATTATAGCGGATTTACTTGGCTGACTGCGGTCAGCGGTGTGATACTGTTTGTTTTAGGGTACTGGTTAGGGGCTTGGATGAGTAAATTAGAAGAAAAATATAAATAACCACTGCGTGGACAAAAAAACAATCGGTCAGATGATCGATTGTTTTTTTATGGAATAGAAACCGAGGCAACCTTTGTCTGAATAGCGACGTTCACACGTACTATCCTCACTCCCCCTTGGAAGATAATCATGAAACGTCGCTGGAAAAAGGGGACAGGATCGAACGGGACAACTTACATCTGATCGCTAAGCGCCCAAATTTAAAAAAGGATATATATATAAAAGAGGTATCGGACGATCCTGCCCAATACCTTTGTCATAGTGAAATAAGCAGACCAAAGCGTGTTGATTTACCTAAAAAAAGGTAGAAATCACCCAGAAAATTGGGTACAATAAACACGTTGATGTACTGCATTGACTATGGCAAACTTGATGGTCAGTTGCTGCTGACAAATCAAGGCCCTATTCCTTAGTTGCCGCTAAGGGATGGGGTGCCTTTTTTGGTTTCTATTCGCTTTTATTTTATAGAAAGCGAGGGTATAAATCAAGGGAACGTTTCCATATTTAATGAAAAAATGCAAGTGTTTTATTAGAAAAACGTGAAAAGATAACAGAATTCTGTGAGATTTGTCAATAAAAGTCAATATTTATTTATTGATATGAGAAAGACTGAAAAAATAAATTTTTTCCTGGGAGAGCCAAGCCATCAAAGTGATGATTTGGCTCTTTTTTGTCGCTTTTTTAAGGGGGGCACTTACGAGTCCTTTATTGTGTTAGGCGCAAAAGTTTACCAACTTAACATGAACTTTTCATAACGCTTACTGGATGTTAACGATTGCTTGATAGGATGGAGTAAATGAGTAATGAGGTGAAAAGATGAATCATGATAGGCTAAAGGTACTTATTGAAAAGAGACTGCCCCATATCCCTGCAAGGGATTGTAAACGAAACACCTCCAAAAGCAAACGGATTTTGGATCCTCAAAAAAGTATCCGGTTCCAACGTGGACTTGCTAAGAAAAAGATGCTAAATGGGCTAGCTATAATAGTAATTAGGAAATGGCTTTTGAGAATCAGCAAAGACCGACAGATGGGGGTGACAAGCTATGTCCATTAAATCGCAAATAACCGAAAAGCTGCTTTTACTGGTTTTGGATGGCTGCCGATACGATACCGCGGTTGAACAGATGGGGATCTTGAATCATCATGTGGATTATAAACAAGCACAACTGATCAAAGTCCATGCTGAAATGCCTAGCAGTTCTCGGCCATTGTATGAAGTGTTGGCTACTGGTGTACCAAGCTACCGGAATGGGATTCTGACCAATGCTGATGGTCAACATTCCAAAGAACTCTCGATTTTTGATCTTGTCAAAGCTGCCGGCGGAAGTACTGCAGCTGCAGCACATTATTGGCAAAGTGAATTATTCAATCAAGCACCTTATGAAATCAAACGAGATCGTATTCAACACGACCACAAAAAAAGTATCCAACATGGAATCTTTTATAGTGAAAACCAGTATCCCGATTCACATGTGTTTGCAGATGGACATTATTTACTGCACACGTATCAGCCGAATTTGTTACTGATACATTCCATGAATATCGATGCCGCGGGACATCGTTATACGGCTGTTTCAAAAGAATACCGAAAAGCCGTAAACCAAGCAGACCAATTGATTGGCCTGTATTTGCACGATTGGTTGGCTGCAGGTTATCAAGTGATTGTTACTGCGGACCACGGGATGGATGAATATGGGTTGCATGGCGGAAGCATGGCTGCTCATCGCGAAGTCCCCCTCTATATTTTTTCAGATATTTTTCCGCCAGACTGTGGGATCGAAAAAATGAATCAATTAGAGTTGGCACCACTGATTTGCAGTTTATTAAAAATCGATACTTCTGAACGCATGCAGATTGGGCGCAGCTGATTTGTAGAAACGAACAAAGCCGCTAAAGTCAGGTGCTCAAATTAGGGCATCATTGCTAGAGGTCTATTTGGTTTGGCTTAACGGGCATAAATAGATGGCTTATATCAGATGAATAAGCAAAAAAGTAATCGATTGTTGTTCCGCTACAGAGAACTGTGCCATGAGTGAAAATAAACGGACATTGTAAATGAGAGAAAGTGGCTGCCGCGTCTTGGAAACTGTGAGAGTGCCTAGGTACTATAGCAGCAGTTGCGATCGTTAGAATTTATTGGGTTTTGTTTAGATCCGGTCGTTCCGTCTGTTTGTTGACTGTTTATGGGACCGTCTTTTTTAATTAGAACAAGGCAACGAAGTGCTGCTATTCTTTGCACTTTTAGACAAACGACTTTATTTGTCTAAATCTGTGAAAAATAGCGGTTGTTATTTTTGTCACAAATAGAAGATACTGCTACCATGGATTTGTACCAATATTAGGAGGGGATCATATGAGATATACAAACGGAAATTATGAAGCTTTTGCAAGAAGCAGAAAACCGAAAGATGTCGAAAAGAAACAGGCCTATATTGTTGGTGGCGGATTAGCTGGATTAGCAGCAGCAGTCTTTTTGATTCGTGACGGACACATGGAGGGAAAGAAAATCCATGTGCTGGAGGAGCTGTCTCTTTCAGGCGGCTCACTCGACGGCAAATTTATTCCTCATGATGGCTTTGTCACTCGAGGCGGCCGTGAAATGGAAAATCATTTTGAATGTTTATGGGATTTATTCCGTTCGATTCCATCATTGGAGGTAGAAGATGCCTCCGTCTTAGATGAATTTTATTGGTTGGATCATGACGATCCAAACTCATCCAATTGTCGGATCATTCATGATCGTGGCCAACGAGCAGCAGATGACGGAGAATTCACTTTATCAGCAGCAGCCCAAAAAGAGTTGGTCCAACTATTTATGACTTCAGAAGATCAGCTTGTTGGCAAACGGATCGAGGATGTTTTTGGAGACGAGTTCTTTGAATCAAACTTTTGGCTTTATTGGTGTACGATGTTTGCTTTTGAAAAATGGCATTCTGCCATCGAAATGCGTAGATATGTTTTAAGATTCATTCACCATATCGATGGATTGCCTGATTTCACGGCTTTGAAATTTACTCGTTACAATCAATATGAATCGTTAGTTAAACCATTATTAGCTTACCTTGATGCACAAGGTGTCGATTTCCAATATGAAACCAAAGTCATGAATATTGACGTGAAGATCACTGAAGGAGAGAAAATCGCCCAAAGTATCACACTGATGAAAAATGGCAAAGCCCAAGAAATCACTTTGACAGCAGATGATCTGGTGTTTGTAACAAACGGCTCAATCACGGAGAGTTCGACTGAAGGGGATCACCATACACCTGCCCCTATTACTCATGAATTAGGTGGCAGTTGGAATCTTTGGAAGAACTTGGCTGCTCAATCTCCTGAATTTGGTCGCCCAGAAGTCTTTTATGACAATCTGCCAGCAGAAAGCTGGTTTGTATCAGCGACAGTCACATGGCAAAACTTTGATATTGAACCTTATATTTCTCGTTTGACAAAACGGAAATTACGGACAGGAAGAGTAGTGACCGGTGGGATCGTCACTATCAAAGATTCAAATTGGCTGATGAGTTTTGCGACCCATCGTCAACCTCATTTCAAAGAGCAAGGCGATCAACAAACGGTGACTTGGGTTTATGGTCTATTGTCTAATACACCAGGAAATTATATCAAAAAACCGATTGAACACTGTTCCGGACAAGAAATCGTTCAAGAACTATTGTATCACTTAGGTGTTCCAGAAGATGAAATTCTACGGATCTCTAATGAATCATGTTCAGCGATCCCTGTGTATATGCCTTTCATCACTTCTTACTTCATGTTGCGGGAACCTGGAGATCGTCCGCTTGTGATACCGAATGGTTCACGAAACTTAGCCTTCATCGGCAACTTTGCCGAAACGCAACGTGATACCGTCTTTACGACTGAATATTCTGTACGAACGGCGATGGAAGCTGTCTACCAATTGTTAGCTATTGAACGAGGCGTTCCAGAAGTCTTTGCTTCCGCCTATGATCTGCGTACATTGGCCAATGCGATTTACTATTTATCGGACAAGAAAAAATTGACTGAGATGGAGCTGCCATTTATCGAACGCAAATTAGTAGAAGGATTTGTTAAGAAGACGAAAGATACCTATATCGGCGAAATCCTTGAAAAAAATCATTTAGTTTAACACACTTGAATGCTGTGACATCCGTTACTTAAAGACAGGATACCCGAAAGAACCAGAGAGGCCATTAAACGGCCTCTCTTTTCTTCGAGGTTACGTATGTCTGACGGATGGCACTGTTTTTTTGGGAACGATTTCCATGCTGTAGACCCCCCTGTGTGATGTACACAAGAGTAGCGAAAAATAAGGGAACCGCTATCAAACAAATTGCTTCTTTTTAATAATACAGAGTGTTATTCTGTTATATTTCTATTGAACTTTTTCACTCTGTTTGGTATATTGGTTGTTAATTAAAAGCTTTTTTTGCTTTTAGTACAGAAGCTATAATTGTTACGATGAAAGGCGGGAGATTTATGGAAGATGCGACCTATTGGGCAGAGCAATTAACGCAGAAGAAAATCAGTTTTTCGGAATTGACAGCTAGGATCGAAGAAAAAATTCAGCAAGTTGAGCCAACGTTAAATGCGCTTGTTTCTTTTGATCGGCAAGCAGCAATTAAGCAGTATGAACAAAATCCGCAAACAAAAGCGGCTTTATTCAGCGGGCTGCCAATACCACTTAAAATATTGGGTCAAAGTAAAGCGGGGTGGCCGGCCACATCGGCGGCTGCATTGTTTGCAAATGCAAAAGCAGAGCAGACGAGTGCATTTGTCAACGGGCTGGAACAGCTAGGATTGATTCCTTTGGGACAAACCAATGCTCCGGAATTTGGTTTCAAAAATGTTACCGATCCAGTATTGTACGGTCCAACACGCAATCCGTGGCAGTCCGCCTATTCGGCAGGGGGATCCAGCGGTGGAGCGGCGGCCGTCGTAGCGGCTGGACTATTTCCATTAGCTGCTGCTAGTGATGGAGGCGGTTCCATTCGTATCCCAGCTTCTTTCAACGGACTAATTGGGTTAAAACCGACGCGAGGAACTATGCCAGTGGGACCTCAAGAATGGCGTAGTTGGCAAGGTGCTTCGATCAATTTTGCATTGACGCTTTCTATGAGAGATACGGAACGTTTGTTTTATGGATTACGAACGTCTCAACCGGCGGCTCCCTATCAGGCACCTAGAATCGAATGGAAACATCATGGACCCAGTCAGAATCGAACACTGAGAGTTGCGTACACAACCGAGTCTCCAGCCGGGAGTCCAGTTTCACAAACTGCTGTCTTAGCTGTCAAGAAAGCTGTCGCATTTTTGGAAGATCAAGGACATCAGGTTACAGAAATCCGTTATCCTGTTGATGGTCAAACGATGATGGCAAGCTATTATCGTATGAATGGTGGAGAGACAGCAGCAATGTTTGCCGAGATCGAGGCAATGCTGCAACGACCAGTGGAACAGAAAGATATGGAGCTGATGACTTGGGGGCTGTACCAATATGGCAAAAAATTAGCGGCTGCCGATTATATCCAGGCATTGCAATATTGGGATCAGCTGGCAGTAACGATGGAAGCTTTGTTTGCAGATTATGAGTTGTTTTTGACCCCTGCAACAGCACAAACGGCGCCATTGATTGAAGAGGATTTGCAAAGTGATACGATTCGAAGCGAACTGCAAGAGATAGAAAGACGAACAGCTGCTGCTGCCGGAGACTTGATTTATCAGATGTTCGACAAAAGTTTGGCACTGACGCCCTATACGCAATTGGCCAATCTAACGGGCCAACCTGCAATCAGCCTTCCAACAGCTGTTAGTGAGGAAGGTTTGCCATTGGGAATTCAGTTTATGGCATCAAAAGGCCGTGAAGATTTACTTTTTCAAGTGGGTGAATTGTTTGAACGATGGGAGCAATTTCATTTACCCAAAAAATAACTGTCGATGAATGACGGTTCAAGAATGATTTTCTAGGGGGATAAAGATGGAAACAATCAAAATAAACAAGTGGAAAAATATCGTTGTACTAGGTGCCTTTGTGATGTTGTTAGGTGCTTGCGGAAGTAAGGCTAAAGAGGACAATAGTTTAAGTCGTGTTCAAGAGTCAAAAGAATTGACTGTTGCTACGTCAGGTACGTTATTTCCTTCCTCTTATTACAATGATGACAATCAATTAGTTGGCTATGACGTAGACGTTGCAAAAGAAGTAGCCAAGCGGATGGGTGTTTCGATCCAGTTCAAAGAATACAATGTAGACGGACAAGTGGCGTCCTTGACTAGAGGTGAAGCGGACTTTGCCGCAAATGATTTCGGTCTCAGCGGAGACCGTGGAGATAAGTTTCGTCTGTCTGAACCAATCAAGTATTCATTTGATAGTATGATCGTGCGAAAAAGCGATGATTCTGGCATTGCCTCTCTAGATGATTTAGCAGGCAAAAAAGCAGCGGGAGAACCCAATACAAGCTACATGAAGTTAGCCGAAGAATATGGTGCGAAACTTGTGACCTATGATAATGCCACGAATGACCAGTATCTGACAGATGTGGCAAACGAACGGACCGATGTGATCCTTAATGATTATTATCTGCAAAAGATGTCGGTGGCAGCTTTGCCAGATATTCCAGTTAAAATCTTGGAAGATGTCTACTTCAATCCGAACGAAACAGGCTTTCTTTTTGCGAAAGACAACCAAGCACTGCATGACGAAGTCGATCGTGTTTTAAAAGAGATGAAAGCAGACAGGACGTTAAAAGAAATTTCCGAAAAATACTTCCAAACAGATGTATCTGTACCATCTGACAAAGAGATCCAAAAGGTTGAAAAGTAATGTATATCCCAACTCTTGATCTTCCACTGATGTGGGAGTCGCTTCCTTTTTTACTGACAGGGTTATCCTATACGTTAGGGATTGCCATTGCTTCTTTTCTCGCAGGAAATGCGTTAGGTTTATTGCTGACTTTTCTGGGGATGCTTCAAAACCCTTGGGTAAGAAGGATCGTTCGAGGCTATATCTCCTTTCTGCGAGGAGTACCCGCATTGGTGCTGTTGTTTTTGCTCTATTTCGGATTGCCGTATCAATTACCCGCATTGACAGCTGCCATTATTTGTTTTAGTTTGACTAGCAGTGCTTTTATTGGAGAAATTTATCGAGGATCGATCGCCGGAGTGGATCGCGGGCAATGGGATGCAGCGTATGCTCTGGGATTGAGTTTTTCTAAAACATTACGGTTGATCATTCTGCCTCAGGCATTTCGCATATCGGTCCCAGCATTAAGCAATGTCGCGATGGACCTGTTGAAAGGAACCTCGTTAGCGGCAATGATCACGATCCCGGACATTTTTCAAAAAGCCAAAATTGTTGGCGGCCGGACGTTTGATTATATGTCGATGTACGTGTTAGTGGCGATCATTTACTGGTTGCTGTGTATCGGGATCGAAGCGCTCCAACATCGCTTAGAAAAACGATTTGCTGACCGCTTTGAAAGTCAAAAAGGCTGATCGTCAAAAAAGCTGATCGTCAAAAAAGTAGCTAAAAAAATTCGCTGGTTGGATTATTTATGAATCAATCTCTTTGTTTGTGGTACACTTTACAAAAAAGGAGTTTGGACAATGAAATATGAATGGCGAAAACAAGAAAAAGCTTACTATTTACCAAAAGAACCACAGCTGATCGAAGTGCCTGCTTATCAATTCATTACGTTGACTGGCGAAGGAAATCCTAACCGTCCTGAATTTTCCGAGCAAATCAGTGCACTTTATATGATGGCCTATGGATTGCGCATGGGATTGAAAAAAGGCTCCTTCGGCAATACGCCTTTTGAGTATACGGTATACCCGCTAGAAGGCGTATGGACTTTACCTGAAAAACCACAAGGACCGATTGCTAAAGAAGAGTTGATCTATAAAATCATGATTCGGCAACCGGAACAAGTAACTGCTGATTTAGCCGCCGAACAGTTGACACAAATCATGAAGAAAAAAGAAAATCGTCAGACTGTAGACAAAGTCCATTTTATGGATGATGTCTACAGTCTTTTCTTTTATAATAGATTTATGAAAACGAAT
>NZ_JBDGBK010000054.1:0-21353 GCF_040910045.1 Enterococcus sp. RTP21361st1_A6_RTP21361_211029
CACAGTAAGATGGATCACAGTAAGATGGATCACAGTAAGATGGATCACAGTAAGATGGATCACAGTAAGATGGATCATAGTAAGATGGATCATAGCCACATGGATCATGGCATGAGTGGAATGGATCATAGTATGCATATGGGGAATTTCAAACAAAAGTTTTGGCTTTCCTTGGTTTTAGCAATCCCGATTATTCTTTTATCCCCTATGATGGGGCTTGAATTGCCTTTTCAGTTCACTTTTCCAGGGTCTGACTGGCTAGTGATGATTTTAGCCACGATTTTGTTCTTCTATGGCGGTCAGCCTTTCTTGAGCGGAGCGAAGATGGAACTGCAGCGAAAGAGTCCAGCAATGATGACGTTGATTGCTATGGGGATAACAGTCTCTTATGTCTATAGTATTTACGCGTTTATCGCGAATCATTTCATGCATGGCGCACATGTCATGGACTTCTTTTGGGAACTGGCTTCATTGATCGTGATCATGCTTTTAGGACATTGGATCGAGATGAACGCTGTGTCCAATGCAGGGAATGCATTGCAAAAATTAGCTGAATTATTGCCTGATGAAGTAACTCGTAAAAAGGTAGATGGTTCTGAAGAAAAGATACCACTGGACACAGTGAAGAAAAATGATCGTTTGATCGTACGAGCGGGTGACAAAATCCCTACAGACGGTATCATCAAAGAAGGGGCAACCACGATTGATGAATCCGCAGTTACGGGTGAGTCCCGTAGAGTAGCGAGAGAGTCCGGTTCGAAGGTAATCGGGGGTTCCGTAAATGGAAATGGAACGATTACTATTGAAGTAACAGGAACCGGTGATGAGAGCTATCTTTCAAAAGTAATGGAAATGGTTCGTCAAGCGCAGGCGGATAAATCAAAATTGGAAGCTTTGTCAGATAAAGTGGCAAAATGGTTGTTCTATATTGCATTGGTCGTCGGAATTACCGCATTTGTAATTTGGGTGTTCGCAGCGGATTTGCCAACAGCGCTGGATCGGATGGTAACTGTTTTTGTCATTGCCTGTCCTCATGCACTTGGATTAGCCATTCCGTTGGTTGTCGCACGTTCGACATCAATTGCTGCTAAAAACGGCTTATTATTAAAAAATCGTAATGCACTGGAAAATGCCCATGATCTAGACTATTTGTTACTTGATAAAACCGGTACTTTAACACAAGGAACTTTCTCGGTCACAGGAATTGAAAGCTTTGGTGACTATACAGCAGATGAACTACTAGCCTATCTAGCAGGGCTGGAACAATCGGCCAATCATCCTATTGCTGATGGCATCTTAGCGCAAGCAAAAAAGGAAAATGTTCAGCCGAAGGAAGCGACTGGAATCCAAGCGCATTCTGGTATCGGGATCGAAGGGATGATTGCTGGGGAGAAATGGCAGATCGTCAATCAAAAAGGGATCGAAAAGTATCAGACAACCATTGATCCGGACCAATTGAATAAATATCAAGAACAAGGGAACACCATTAGCTACTTGGTGAAAGGCGATCAAGTCGAAGGACTCGTAGCTTTGGGAGACAAAATCAAACCAGAGGCGGTAAATTTCATCGAAACATTGAAGAAACAAGGGATTACACCAGTGATGTTAACTGGAGACAATCAAGCAGCTGCTAAGGCAGTGGCAACTTATCTAGGCATCGATGCGTATTTTGCTGAATTATTGCCAGAAGATAAAGAACGAATCGTTGCTGATTATCTGAATAAGAAACAACGGGTAGCGATGGTTGGTGATGGTATCAATGATGCCCCAAGCTTGGCTCGGGCAACGATCGGTATTGCTATCGGCGCTGGAACAGATGTCGCGATTGATTCCGCAGATGTTGTTTTGACCAATAGTAACCCTAATGATATTCTGCATTTTCTTGAACTGGCTCATAAAACTAGACGGAAAATGATTCAAAACCTTTGGTGGGGAGCAGGGTACAATATTGTGACGATTCCCTTAGCTGCAGGAATCCTAGCACCAATTGGTATCATTTTAAATCCCGCTGTCGGCGCCGTTTTGATGTCACTAAGCACAATCGTAGTAGCAATCAATGCTATGACACTCAAAATTGATGAGTGACAAAAAACCGAATCGTTTGTTTCCATTGATTCTCTTGTAAGCAGGAGAACGACCGAAACAAACTGATTCGGTTTTTTAGTCAGTTGAGAATCGAAGATTCTTTGGTGATTTAACGGCAAAGCCGTCGAAATAAACCTACAATCGACCAGTGACTTTATGCTATAATGTGTTCGTTGAGACAAGGAGGACGTTAAGAATGGAACTGAAGAAGTTAGAGGTTCCCACTACTTCGATCACTGAAGTAAAAAAATCTCCGATGGATGTATTTAATCAAGCGAGAGAAGCGGGAACAGCAGTATATGTATTCAATCGTGAAAAAGTGGCGGGGGTCATGCTGACACAAGAGCAATATGAAACACTCTTACAGGAACTGGATCAACGGCCATTAGCGGAAGAAGAGCCGGATCAACCAGCTGTGGCGGGATTGGAAGAATTCTTACAGATTATGCGGCAAGCATTGATCACAGGGGCAACGATTTCTGCAAAAAATTTGGACGAACGAATGGTCGCATTAGGCTTTATTACCCGCAAAACAGGCTTTGGCGGTGTAGTTGACATGATCAATGAATTAAAAGAAACCGGAAAGATTGTCTATCAATTGCGCAAAAAGCCCGATGGAAAATCTATCAGTGCCGAAGTCATCGGCGAGCAAGACAATCAAACGCAGCTTTTTGATAAATTGATCATCAAAAAAATATTCCTTAAAGAAAACTAACAGTTATGCTGCAGCATAACTGTTTTTTTGCGTAAGTGTAATAGTGTGAGTTTAGTCGATACCGATAGAAATAATGGCTGAGACAAAAGGTTTGAAAAGGATACTCCTGATTAGGATCAAAAAGTACCATCAGATAACAGCTAAGTCTCAGCCCTTTTCAGCGACCCACTAAGCAACCGTCAACCAATAGGTTTTACCATCTTTGGTTCGCTGCATGAATCCGTATTCGATCAAATAGCGGCGAACAGTGACGTAGTCAGCAATAAACTGTTTCAAAATATCATTGACGGCACTTTCGGAATAATTTTTTTGAGAATCAAATTTTTGAGCCAAAACACTCAATACCACGATTTTGCGTTTTTCCTTACTTGGAAATTGATGAATCACCCCATCTTGATCGAAGTAAGTCGCAATGATTTTTTCTCTTTCTTCGCTGGTGATTGCATAACGATCATCCAACATGGTTGCTCCTGTATGGGGAAGAACAAAATCTTGTTCTTCTAAATGTGCCATAATACTTAAAAAGACTTTCGCTTGCCGTTCTTTTTCTTTTAATTTAAAGCGGTGATTTCGTACTGTCGAATTAGAGATACCTAGACGTTGCGCGATGACGGCATCGCTGAGTCCTTGCGCAAATAATGATAAGATCTCTTGTTGGCTTTCTGACAAACCTGTCTGCTCGCGACTTAATGACAGCAATGCATTCAGTAAACCACCATGGACCTCATTTAGATGTAATAAGATGCATTTTTTGGCGGTATAAAAGCGATCAGAGGTTGGATAAATTTGTCCTTTTTCATAATTAACATCGCAGAATAGGCATTGATAATGTGTTTTTGTGGAACGATACCCATGTTCATAGTCAGACAAAGAGGTGGCGGGAATAGTATTCACTTTAATCATCTCCTTTCGTTTATTTATATACTAACATTTATAAATATCGTTTGCAAATATACAAACAAATAGATTTTTATTTTTTGTTTTAGCGAAAGTATTAAATTACGGATCAAAATGTGATAGGATTAACAGCAATAACAAAAGGTAACTTTGTGTGGATAGGAGTGATACGATGACAGATGTCAGTCAGCGTTTTAACAAAGAAGTCTATCAAATTGCTGTTTCTTTGATTCGAAAATTTGATGAGCGGGTATCTGGTATACCAGATATTTTGAAATTAACATTAGGCGAACCGGATTTCAATACACCGGATCATGTCAAAAATGCTGGTGTTCAAGCAATTGAGCAAAATTACAGCCATTACTCAGGAATGGCCGGGTTAACGGATGTTCGAGAAGCCGCAAGCCTTTTTTTAAAAGAAAAATATCAGTTGAGTTATGATCCGTTATCAGAAGTATTAGTGACTATCGGTGCAACTGAAGCAATCTCTGCTTCTTTATTAGCAATTCTGGAACCAGGAGATAAAGTCCTTTTGCCAGCACCTATTTATCCCGGATATGAGCCTGTGATTCAACTAGCTCACGCTACCCCCATTTATTTAGATACCACAGCGAACGATTTTGTATTGTCACCGGAGATGTTGGAAGCGGCTTTGATTGAGCATGGGGATCAGGTCAAGGCGGTTATCTTAAATTATCCTAGTAATCCAACCGGCGTGGTTTATTCTCGTGAAGAAGTTCAAGCACTTGCGGAAGTTCTGAAAAAATATCCTGTGTTTGTCGTTAGTGATGAAATTTATAGTGAACTTTCTTACGACGCACCCCATGTATCGATCGCAGAATATTTACCGGAACAGACTCTTTTGATCAATGGGTTATCAAAATCACATGCAATGACTGGCTGGCGGATTGGTTTTATCTTTGCTCCCGTTGCCTTAACTGCCCAAATTATCAAAGTTCATCAATATTTAGTAACGGCAGCCTCAACGATTTCACAAAAAGCAGCTGTAAGAGCGTTAGTTGAAGGAATCAATGATGCTGCAGTTATGAAAGCCGAGTACCGTCAGCGACGTGATTTTCTCTATGAAAAAATGACAGCATTAGGTTTTGAAATCGCCAAGCCGTCAGGAGCTTTCTATTTATTTGCAAAAATCCCAACCGGTTATGAACAAGATTCGATGGCATTCTGTGTTGATTTAGCAGAAAAAAATCAATTAGCAATCATACCAGGGATCGCATTCGGACCCGAAGCCGAAGGATATGTACGCCTAAGCTACGCAGCCAGCCAAGAGAACCTGCAAGAAGCCATGAAGCGACTAAGTAATTATATGAAGAAACAACCAAATCAATAAACACATCAGAGCGTCCCAATGGGACGCTCTTTTGCTGCGAATCACTGCGATTGACACTCGAAGAGTGGCATGCAAGTTCGTCTTAGCGCAAACGCGCTAGAAGCCAGTGCGAAGCAAAGTAAGTGTAGCTCCAATATGGAGTCATAAAGAACAACACACAGCGGCACTTGTACCTTTTGCTTTTTTAAGAAGGAACCAGGCAAGCTCTTTTCACTTTAATGAAAAGAGAGGAACAATGACGAGCGATACATTTTAATGTTTACAAAAGATTTACATGGGTTTATCTATTCTTTACTTTAAATCAATCATGGGTTTACAAGGGGTTGCTAAACTAAGCATATAACGAAAGGAGATTTAACAAATGAAAAAACTGGGATTCTTAATTTTAGCAACAGGACTATTACTAGCTGGCTGTGGAAATAGCGGATCAAATGCTGCTGATAGCGGTCAAGCATCAAATGAATCAAGTGCTTCAGGAGCAGCGTCTGGAAATGTAGAAATTTTGGCTGTTGGATCAACTGCACTACAACCATTAGTTCAAGCTGCACAAGAAAGTTTCACCTCTGAAAATCCAAACTATATGATTACTGTTCAAGGCGGCGGTAGCGGCACAGGACTGAGCCAAGTAGAAGCTGGTGCTGTAACAATCGGTAATTCTGATGTTTTTGCTGAAGAAAAAGACGGAGTAGATGCTAGCAAATTGGTAGACCATAAAGTCGCCGTAGTTGGAATGGCTCCTGTAGTGAATAAAGAAGTTGGTGTTAAAGATATCAGCAAACAGGACTTGATTGATATCTTCACTGGTAAAACCAAAAATTGGTCTGAACTTGGCGGAAAAGACCAAGAGATCGCAGTGATCAACCGTGCCTCTGGTAGTGGTACACGGGCAACATTTGAAAAATGGGGACTTGACGGGGCCGAAACAATTCAAACCCAAGAACAAGACTCTTCTGGAACGGTTCGCAAAATCGTTACAGAAACACCAGGAGCAATCAGCTATCTTGCTCTATCTTATCTGGATGATTCTTTACAAGCATTAACGATTGACGGTGTTGAAGCAACTCCAGAAAATATTGCTACAAATGACTGGAAAATTTGGTCTTACGAGCATATGTATACAAATGGCGAACCAGATGCAAACGTCAAAACATTTCTTGATTACATGTTGAGTGACGATATTCAACAAGGTGTGGTGAAAGAATTAGGATACTTACCAATCACAGAAATGAAAGTTGAACGTAGTGTTGAAGGGGATGTTACGAATATAAACTAAGCTGACTGATAACAGAAGTTGACTCGTTCCATAAAAAAGACTGTAAACTAAAAAATTCAGGACTTGCGTATAGATTACGCAGGTCCTGAATTTTTTTTGGTCTCAAGAGGAAGTGTGATCGTAAATGTTGAGCCAGCCCCTGGGAAGCTGTCAACTGTGATAGTGCCGCCTAACAGTTTCGTATAATCTTTAACGATGGCTAGTCCTAAGCCGGTTCCTCCTGAATTACGCGTACGAGCTTTATCTACGCGATAAAAACGTTCAAAGATCCGAACTTGATCTTCTCGATCTATACCGATCCCTTGGTCACGAACTGAAAGCTGTAATTGTTTTGCTCGATACGAATAGTCAACTTGGATGGTCCCTTGTGATTTGGAATAATTGACTGCATTTTCAATCAAATTTTTCAAGATTGGTTGCAGTAGCTCTCTTTTTGAGATGAAAATCAATTCTTCAGGACCATTGATGGTAAAGTACAACTGTTTTTCTCGTGCAATTGGTTCATAGGAGCGGATGATTTGCTCAATCAATGCTCGAAGGTTGATTTCTTGTGCGGTGTAATCAAATGAATGACTATCTTTGGATAAAAGAATAATCTCTTGAATCAAATTTTCTAGACGATAGGCATCTTTTTGGATGATTTTAAGGAACGAAACCAATGTTTCTCGATCTTCTAAGGCACCATCCAATAATGTTTCCGTAAAACCAATCAAAGAAGTGACTGGCGTTTTCAATTCATGAGAAACATTACCGACGAAATCTTTTTGCATTTTTTCTAATTGACGCACCCGAGTCAGATCATAAGAGATCCCTAACAACTCATTTTCATTAAAGAGACGCAATGTTACATCAAGAACTCGCGGATGATCATCACTCAAAGCAATTTCTTCTTGTAAAGAAGGGGTCTGCTCGTTCATGTGATAAATTAATTGAATCAACTGTGTATCATGAATCACTTCAGTGAATGGTTGTGGCAATTGAGGCAATGCTTCGATCCCTAGCTGCTCTTGCATGGTAGGGTTCAGCAATAACAATCGGTCATCCTGATCAATGATAAAAACCCCGATCATCAGTTCATTCAACAGGCCATACAATTGTTGCTCAGAAGCGGCATAAGCTTGATAGGTTCGACTCATTTGTTCACTCAATTGATTGATCGTCTGGTATAAGTTATCATGCTCAGGTGTTTCTTGCATAATGATCGCCTGTTGATCAGGAGAAGAAATCATTTTTTTTAGAACAGGCAAAATAGTCTGCACAGGACGATTTCTTTGACGTAACGCATGAAACGTCAAAAAGCTGACAAATAAACAAAATAGGAGATAAACGAAAAAGATCGAACGCTGAATGGTTTGGCTTTTAGCAAAAAAAGGTGCCGTTGGTTCAGCGATCCGCAAAATTTGCTGCAAGTTGCCATCTTCTTTGACAGGGATCGCAACATACAGCAATTCTTCATTCAATGTATCACTTTTTCGCAAAGACTGGCCCAGATTACTACCTTTTAAGACTGCCTGCACTTCAGGTCGGTTGGCTCTGCTTTCTTTTAAAGACGAATCGTAAGTATCGTAGATGATCCGCCCATCCTTGTCCAATAAAGTGATCCGGCTGGAACTATCCTGTACATAGGCATCAGCAAATTGTTGCAATGTCGCTGGTTGATTATCAGAAAGGTTCAAGAAAATCGCCGCTTTTTCTTCCAAGAAGTCTACTTGTTGGGCAATCACTTGCTGGCGATAGAAGCTGCTAAGAAACTGCCAGCAGATGATAAACAGTACGGCTAATAGCAGACTCCATAGGCCATAGCCAAAGCGTTTCATGAATGAGGCTCCTGAAATTTATAACCAAATCCGCGAACTGTCACTAAATACTCGGGATGTTTCGGGTCACGTTCCAGCTTTTCGCGTAAATGACTGATATGCACATCAACGATTCGGCTTTGGCCATCAAAGTCAAAATTCCAAATGCGATTCAGCAGCGTATCGCGGTCGATCACACGGCCTTTCCGTTTCATGAAGTATATTAGCAGTTCAAACTCTTTTGGAGTCAGAAAAATCTTTTCTCCCTTGACGCTTACTTGGTAATTGGTCAAGTCTGCTAAAATGTCACCAATTTGCAACATTTCTGCTGGCTGATCCGAAAGATCTGCAGTGCCTCGCGGTTCCAACCGTCTAAAGATTGCTTTCATCCGAGCAAGCACTTCTCTAGGACTAAAGGGCTTGGTTAAATAATCATCTGCTCCGATTTCAAGCCCAAGAATCCGATCAATCGGATCATCTTTAGCGGTTAAAACTAAAATAGGGGTCTCGATTTTTTCTTGTCGTAGTTTCTTGGTGATTTCGATACCGTCCATTTGCGGCAACATCACATCTAAGATAATGAAGTCAAAATCTTCAGATAGTGCCAGATCAACCCCCATTTTACCGTCGACAGCCGAAACGACTTGGTATCCTTCTTTTTCTAAATTGAATGTAAGTAAAGTAACGATAGATGGTTCATCATCTACCACGAGAATTTTTTTCATCATGAACTCCTTTCTTAACAAAGGAACAATCATTTTACGTTGTTCTAGCTATATTTTAGCATGAATAAAGAATTGGTACTATTGTCTACCACAAATAAATGCTATAATAAAGGACGATTTGAGAAGAAAGCTGAGGGTGTTCGATGATTGGAATCAGTGCATGTTTAGGTGGGGTCATGTGCCGCTATGACGGGCAGCATCAAGCGGTTGCTCAACTGGTTGAACTCGTTCAAACTGGTCAAGCAGTGATGGTCTGTCCAGAAGTCCTTGGCGGGTTGCCGATTCCTCGTGAGCCAGCAGAAATTGTTGGTGGGGACGGTAGAGATGTTTGGTCACAAAAAGCCAAAGTCATTACTGTCACTGGAGAAGATGTCTCAGAACAATTTATGAACGGCGCAAAGCTTGCCTATCAAAAATTACGCGATCTTGGGATCACGCAACTGATCTTAAAAGAAAAAAGTCCTTCTTGCGGCAGTCGGATTGTTTACGACGGCAATTTTTCAGGAGTCAAAAAAGAAGGTGTTGGTGTCGCCAGTGCTTATTTTCAACAACAAGGAATGACCGTGCTGTCGGATGTCGACTGGCTTGCTGAGCAGGAGGAAAATAATGGAGATTGAAAAAACCAATCGAATGAACGCGTTGTTTGAATTTTATTCTACACTGTTAACTGAGAAGCAGATGAATTATATGGAATTGTATTATGCAGATGACTTCTCATTAGGTGAGATTGCAGAAGAATACCATGTAAGTCGGCAAGCAGTGTATGATAATATCAAACGAACGGAAAAAATTCTTGAAGACTATGAAAAAAAACTACACATGTTTTCGGATTATATGATGCGGGAAGACTTGTTGGAGCAATTATCTGAGTACACCAAGACGCACTATCCCAAAGATGAGACATTGCGCTCGTTGATCGAAGAGATCCAAGAAATCGAAGAATAAAGGAATGAAAAAAAGATGGCATTTGAAAGTTTAACAGAACGCCTACAGCAGGCGATGAGCAAACTGCGTAAGAAAGGGAAAGTTTCTGAAGCAGATGTAAAAGAAATGATGCGGGAGATTCGTTTGGCTTTATTAGAAGCCGACGTTAATTTACAAGTAGTCAAGGAATTTACCAAAAATGTTCGTGACCGTGCAGTTGGAGCAGAAGTCTTAGACAGCTTATCTCCCGCGCAACAAATCGTCAAGATCGTTGATGAGGAACTGACCAAAACATTAGGTTCTGAAACAGTTGGTATTGAGAAATCACCAAAAATCCCGACTGTTATTATGATGGCTGGTCTGCAAGGGGCCGGTAAAACGACATTTGCTGGGAAATTAGGCAACCATTTGATCAAGACAGAAAATGCGCGGCCTTTGATGATCGCAGGAGACGTGTACCGTCCAGCAGCGATCGATCAGCTGAAAGTTTTAGGCCAACAATTAGATGTACCAGTTTTTGATATGGGAACCGATGTCAGTCCTGTTGAGATCGTTCGTCAAGGGATGGCATTGGCAAGAGAAAAGAAAAATGATTATGTCCTAATCGATACTGCCGGTCGTTTACACATCGATGAAACATTGATGGATGAATTGAAGCAGATCAAAGAGTTAGCACAGCCGAATGAAATCCTCTTAGTCGTTGATGCGATGACTGGACAAGATGCCGTGAATGTCGCCGACAGCTTCAATCAACAATTAGGTATTACTGGGGTCGTTATTACGAAACTAGATGGGGATACTCGTGGGGGTGCTGCGCTTTCCATTCGACAAGTGACTGGTGCGCCAATCAAATTTACCGGTACTGGGGAAAAACTGACAGACTTAGAAGTCTTTCACCCTGATCGGATGTCCAGCCGTATTTTAGGTATGGGAGACATGTTGACGCTGATCGAAAAAGCCCAACAAGACTACGACGAGAAAAAAGCAGAAGAATTAGCGCAAAAAATGAAAGAAAATTCCTTCGACTTCAATGACTTTGTTGAGCAGATCGACCAAGTGATGGGCATGGGACCTATCGAAGATCTTTTGAAGATGATTCCAGGAATGAGTCAAATGCCAGGTATCGAAAACGTCAAAGTCGATCCGAAACAAATCGCGCGTCAAAAAGCGATGGTCTATTCAATGACGCCTGCAGAACGGGAGAATCCTGATTTGCTGAATCCAAGTCGTCGTCGTCGGATCGCAGCGGGGTCTGGAAATAGCGTGGTCGAAGTCAATCGGATGATCAAACAATTCAAAGAATCCCGAAAAATGATGCAACAAATGACCAAAGGGAATATGAATATCCCGGGTATGGATCAAATGTTTGGCGGCGGTGTTAAAGGAAAATTAGGTAAAATGGCCATGAACCGAATGGTCAAAAAACAAAAGAAGAAAAAGAAAAAACGTAAATAATTAACTGAAATAAGCAAGCAGCCGTTATGCTAATCACCATGAAAAGTATCGAAAAGATTCCAGGATCATTTCTGATACTAGAAGATGGTTTGGTCGACTACGGTTGCTTTTTTCGTTTGCGGTCTTCTGTTCGTCAGTTGCTTGTTTGGAAAGGGAATACCTATCAGTTGGATCGATAGCTGAAACGTAATATAGCGACCTTTGAACATGTATCGGCTGAGCAAGGATAGATGGTTTAACTAGCTGATCCAAGTAGATTCATTAAGTACTTGAACGCGTTGCAAGGCAAAATATTCGTGCTTTAGACGGATAGATGCTACTATTTATTTATAGTAATTGAAAGGAGCAAGTGACGATGACAAACAAAGATCGAGTTGAAGGTAAAATTACTGAAACAAAAGGGAAAGTTACGGGCGATGACTCCGAAGAATTAAAAGGGAAAACCCAAAACGAATACGGTAAAGTGAAAGATAAAGTAGAAGACTTTGCAGATGACGTTTCTCGCAAAGTGAATCATTTCTTTGATAAACATGACGATAAAGATAAGCCTAACCGCTAATTTAACTGAAACAACCGTTAACGATTTCGTTAACGGTTGTTTTTTTCTTTTAAAAAGGAAGACTGTCAAAGAAGTGCTAGCTGACAGTCCGGCTATTCATAAAGCGACGAGCATGCCACCATTTTTTGATTGCTTTCGGATAAACCAATAGGAAGCTGACTACAAGACAGACCACTAAGTAAATACAAATCGAAACGATAGTTCTCGTTTGAGAGAAGTCATCATAATAGAGTTGGACCAGCAACCAATTCATATTGATCAAGTAGAACCAAGTACCAATGGCCATCACTAAAAAGACGGGCAATCGAAAGGCGGGAACCGTCAGATAGTCGCCGTCATTTTCTAAGGAGATGCGGGCAAACACTTCTTGAGCAGCAGCAATCAACAACAAGGATAGGAGTAGTGTGGCGAAGACTGCCCACCAATTGACTGGTAAGCCATTGGGCCAGTCATTCCAAAGATTGTTCAATACTAAGTGCCCCCCTTTTCCATAGAAGAAAAAGCTCAGAAATTCTTGCAGATTATAGTAAAAACTGTAAAAACCGCTCATCAAGAAAAAAATCAAAACGATCGTTAATGGACCGAAAAAGAGATTGCCCAAAAGCACCCCTAAGAAGGATCCGATGGCTGTCACTGCCAAATTTCCTACAAACGTACCAACACCAGATGCGAATAGATCTGATAGCGGAATTTGGAAATATTCGGAGGGAATCATCAAGTAGCGAATGCAAATATTGCTCAAAATACCAATGATTAAAGCGAAACTGACCGGTGCAAATAAGAAAACCGCTTTTTGACGGAAAATCTGTCGTTTTTTAAACGGCAATGAGAATAAAAAACGATTGAAATTTGTCTTTTGATCAATGAAAAAACTAAGAAAACCAAAAACAAACAATAATGGAAGAATAAAATAAGCGCCTGAGGTATTGAAATTAGCAATATACGTATCCTGTCCATTACTTTCTGGTACCGGCCTATTATAAATGAGCAAGTTTTCATCCTTGTATTCATCGATCGATGAGTAATAGACTGGTTTTTCTCCGTTATAGTCCTTAATATAGTAATCAGGATGCTCTTGGAAATCTTTCTTGAATTCTTCTGAATCAAAATAGTTCTTTTGATTGTGCCAAGAACGTTGGGTATCCCAGCCCATTCCTGCATAAATCAAAACCAAGATCAGACAAAAGCCAAGCAACAGTTTGCCATATCGCTGGCAATAAATTTGTTTTAACATTTTCTTTCACCTCTAACCTTTCAACAAGGATTCTTGACTCAAATTGGCTTCAAATAAATCTTCCAAGGTCAATGGGAGTTCTTCAAAGAGCAACGGCTCTAGTTGCCGGATCTGTTCTTCTAATACCGCGTCGTATTCTTCGAACAAAGCAACAATCACCCGCCCTTGACGATTGATCAATTTCGAATGCTGTTTGATCATTGGCGGTACCTGTTTCCCACGAAAGACGAATTGAATTTTACGGGCATTTTCCCGCATCGTTTCTAACCGATAATCTTTAGCGATTGTTCTTCCTTTGATTAAAAGGGCTCGGTCGATAATGTTCTCAAGCTCATTTAGATTATGAGAAGCGATGATGGCTGTGCGATTAGATTCACTCAAGTTTTCTAACAAAAGGCCAATGACCTTTTTGCGTACAATAATATCTAAACCGTCAAAAGGTTCGTCCAATAGCAAGTAATCGGCATTTGAAGCAATGGCTAAGCTCATTTTATACAATCCTTGCATGCCTTTAGACATTCGGCGATACGAATGGCCAAGCGGCAATCCATTGCTCTGCATCAGCTCAAGATAAAGGTTTTGATTAAAGTGGGAATAAGCGAGACGATAAAAGGCATTGATTTTTTTCAATGAATACGCCGCTAAAAAGTTCTCTTTTTCATCGATATAAAATAAGTTTTCCTTTAGTTGTGGCTTCTGGGCCAATGATTGACCATCAATCATGATTTCGTCGCCGTCTAAAGCGTACTGTCCTGAGAGTGTACGGAAAAGCGTGGTTTTTCCAGAGCCGTTGCGCCCAATCAAGCCAACGATTTCATTTTTGCGCAATGAAAATGTAACATCTTCTAGAATAGTAGTCCCTTCAATTTTCTTTGTAACGCCTTCTAGGTTCATTTATTGATCCCTCCCAGTTCTTCTTCAAAAACAGTGACCCAAGCAGTGATTTCTTGGATGCTGATCTGCAAATGTCCTGCCTCGATCACTAATTCTTTCAATCGTTCTTTTAATTGTTGGATGCGCCGCTCGTCGCGTGGAACACTGTCCAGTGCTTTGACAAACGTTCCTTTGCCTTTGATGGTGATCAAGACCTGCTCATTTTCTAATATTTTGTAGGCCTTGCTGACGGTATTTGGATTCATCAACAAGCGTTTGGCCATCTCACGAACCGAAGGAATTTGATCACCCGGTCTCAAAACACCATGCAAGATGTCTTCTTTGATGCTCAATATCAGCTGCTCGTAATAAGGTTTGCTGCTTGTCTTGTTGATCATGACCATGTACTCAGCCCCTTTCATTTATGTGTACTAGTATACGTAGTACACTATCAAAAGTAAAGAACTTTTGCTAAAATAAGACAAAAAGGAGGAGTGACTATGACTCGTTGTGGTTGGGCAACAAGTAGTCCCGCAATGCAAGAGTACCATGATCATATCTGGGGGAAACCGGAGTATGATGATCAGCAGTTGTTTCGTAAGTTGGTTTTAGATATGAATCAAGCAGGGCTGAGTTGGCAAACGATTTTGAACAAGATGTCAAATTTTGATCAAGCATATGATCACTTTGATATTGAGACAGTAGCCAATTATTCGGAGGAAAAAATTCTAGCACTGATGGATGATCCCGGTATTATTCGTAATCGCAGAAAAATAGAAGCGGCAGTTCATAATGCACAACTCGTATTAGCGATTCAGCAAGAAATCGGCAGTTTTTCTGATTTTTTATGGCGTTATGTCGACCATCGACCCGTCATCAATCATTTTCAAACACAATCAGAAGTACCCACCCATTCACCAATTTCTGATCGCTTGGCGAAAGATTTGAAAGCCCGTGGCTTTAAGTTTGTAGGAACGACGACAATCTATGCATTCATGGAAGCTGTAGGAATGGTTAACGATCACCTGACAAGCTGTATCTGTTACGAGGAACGTTAGAAAGAAGAGAAAAATCGAGGAGGAGTCTTATATGGGAAAACTGGTTTTTTATGGCGCTATCAGTTTAGATGGCTATTTAGCTGGAGCAAAGGATCAATTGGACTGGTTGTTGGAGACCGATACGGGGACAAGTACTACGTATGAGAAATTTTTTGAAACGATTGATGCAACAGCGATGGGCCGTAAGACGTACGAAGAAGCCAAAAAAATGTTGGCGACGGAGAAGCTCTATCCAGAAAAAGAAAATTATGTGTTTTCCCGTCAGATGCAGACCGATTTAACGGACGCAGTAGTTGTGGATCAAGACCCGGTTGCTTTTTTATCACAATTGAAAAAAGAGAAAACGGTTTGGTTGGTTGGCGGTGGAAAGTTATTGCACCCTTTATTGGAAGCAGATCTGATTGATGAATGGTATGTACAGATCGCTCCTGTGTTATTAGGAACAGGCAAGCGCTTGTTTGAGCCAGGAGAGTATACTACTCGTTTACAATTCGTGGATATGACGCAAATGGGTGAACTCGTAGAGATCCACTATCAACGGAAATAGATGGCTTGCTTTCTGAGTTTCTCTTTTTCTGTGTTGCAGATACTTCCTTATGATTCACTCAGAGTTTACATTGAACCATCCAGCAAAAAAACGCACACTCACTGGTTTCCCTTATGGGATAGATCAGTGAGTGTGCGTTTCTTATCTGACTGTCACAAAATCGTGACCGGTTTTTAGTTGTAACGGTTAAACAAGTCGATGTAGTTGTCAACGATTGTTTGGAAGAAGTTGACGGTATCTTCTTTGATCGTATTGTTTTCATCGATCAAGTTCATGATTCCACCGATATAAGCTTCTGGTTGTTGCAAAGTCGGCATATCTAAGAATACCAATGATTGACGCAGGTGATGGTTCGCACCAAAACCAGCGATCGCACCTGGTGAAACACTTACGACTAAAGCAGGTTTCCCGCTCCAGCTGCTTGCTCCATAAGGACGTGAACCGACATCCAAGGCATTTTTCAATGCTGCTGGTACAGAACGATTGTACTCTGGTGTAAAGAAGAATACACCGTCCACACTTTGCAATTCATTACGGAATGTTGTCCATTCAGTAGGCACTTTGCCTTCTACTTCCAAGTCTTCATTATAAAATGGGAGATTGCCGATTTCTAAAAAGACAGCTTCGAAACCTTCTGGCAATAATTCTGCAAATTTCTTCGCTACCAGCTTGTTATAAGAGCCTTCGCGTAAACTACCAACGATAAAACCAATTTTTTTTGTCATGTTGAATTCCTCCTCATATCTTTTACATGTTTTATCTTACCAAAAGTAAGTAAAACTGACAAATAAAAAGCATTTGCCTAGAAAATCCATTCATAAAGCGATGTCTCAGCTATAATGACTGTCTCTCTCTAATGATACGCGTTGCAGGAAAATCTGGCAAAAGATAACCTATAGAAGAAAGAAACAGAAAAAAAGAGACTGTAAAGAAAAAACTCTTTACACCGTCAGTAAAACCTGTTAAACTAGCTCTTGTGATTAAAACAATGGAGGTGTAAATAATGGCAGTAAAAATTCGTTTAAAACGCATGGGTTCTAAAAAGAAACCTTTTTACCGTATTGTCGTAGCAGATTCACGTTCTCCTCGTGACGGACGTTTCATCGAAACAGTAGGTACTTACAATCCTTTGCAAGACCCAGCTGAAGTGACAATCAAAGAAGATTTGATTCTTGATTGGTTATCAAAAGGTGCGCAACCTTCTGATACAGTACGCAATATTCTTTCAAAAGAAGGCGTAATGAAAAAACACCACGAAGCTAAATTCACTAAGAAATAAGGTGACGACGGATGAATGATTTGCAAGAATTAGTCTTAACGATCGTTTCACCATTAGTGACCAAACCTGAGGAGATCCAGCTTGATGTGGTTGAATCAGAAGATTTCTTTGAATATAATCTTACAGTTGCTCCGGAAGATATCGGACGAATCATTGGTAAACAAGGTCGGGTGGCTAAAGCAATCCGGACGATCGTTTACGGGGTTCGCACCAACGGCCCCAAAAAGGTCCGTTTAAATATCATTGATGGAAAGTAATTGATCGCATCACTCATTGAGTGATGCTTTTTTTCTATCCTGTTAGTTCATGCTCAAGACCTATGACAGATCGGCTGATTTTTGAGATAATAAGAAAAAGGAGGCGGGAGTATGTCACAAGTGATTGCATGGATCCTATTTATTTTTGTTTTGATCTTTATTTATAAAGTGGGGTCATTTATCTGGCGCATATTAGGCGTATTGTTTTTGCTATTTTACTATGGATCTATCGGGATGTCATCTTTACGCAAGTTAGTCAATGGACACGAGATTTCCGCTGGGATCAACTACCAACTTATTTGGACCAAGGAATTCAATGGGTAAAAGACGGCTGGCAAGCCTTGCAAAGCTGGATTTCGAATAGGATTAGCTAGGAACAGGAGACAAGCAAAGTTGTTTGTCTTTTTGTTTTGGAAAGGGTATGCTCAATAAAAAGGGGGAAATCATCATGAAAAAAGAAATAGGTCTCCTAGTGACAGTATTGGCCATTGGGGCATTAGCAGGATGCGACACGAAAAATAATACGGATAAGTCTGAGTCAACCCATTCAAGCACTCATACTAGTACAACCATTTCTTCTGAAAGCAGTAGCAGTAGTAGTGAGGCAGCCTCCAGCAGTGCCGCGCAAACTTCAAGTAAGACAGTTACCCAAGCAGGAACACTGGATCAGTTGTCAGCTGCTTTTCCGCAGGATCGCTTGCCATCAGAGGTGCCGCTGACGGAGCAAAAGACCTTGAATGCTGCAACCGACGAAGGGGCAGATCAACTCTCTATCCTCTATTATCAGTTAAATGATCAACGAGAATTGAATGATCCATCATTGAACAATGAGACACCAATCGCTAGCTACAAAAATGCTGCTTACGAAAATGAAGACCAAGCGGCGGAGGCTGTACATGCGAACCTTGATGAAGGCGGACAGGCGGTCGATCTAGGACATAACATCACTGGTCATATGCAAGGTGCAGCTGGTTCCAGTTATCTAAGTTGGCAAGAAGGCAATTGGAACTTGACGGTACGAGCAGTCAATCAAGAAAATCAAGATCCCGTGCCAGTAGCAAAAAAAATCGTGGCCTATTTAGAAGAAGCCATGTTACCTGCTCCAGGTATTGGGCAAATCACTGTTGATATGGGTAAGTCAGATTACACGGCTAACAGCGTTTCTTGGCAAGACGGTAAGATCACTTATACCTTGCAACATCAAGATCCTTTATCCGCATTGAAAATGGCTGTCTCAATGAATCAATAAAAGAGCCAATCTAATGTGTAGGACGAAGTCATGCAGATTACGTATTTATCTGATCCTCGAGAAAAGAAACAGATCGCACAAACCATTCTGGCTGATTTGCCGGAATGGTTCGGTCTGCCTGAAAGCACTGCCGATTATGTTGAAAAAAGTGCCTATCAAGAAATGATCGTTGTAGAAAACAAAGGTTTTTTGACCCTTGTAAAAACAAGTCCAGCGACTGCTGAGATCTATGTTATGGGCGTATTGAAAGCCGATCACCATCAAGGAATCGGCAGCCAATTGATCCAAGAAGCCATCCGTTGGTGCCAACGAGAAAGTATGGCCTTTTTACAGGTTAAGACATTGGCAGAGACGCATCCAGACCAACACTATCAACGTACACGAAGTTTTTATGAGGCGATGGGATTTTTGCCTGTCGAAACATTTCCCACCCTTTGGGGAGCGGAAAATCCATGCTTGTTGATGATCCAAGCAGTTCCACCTCGGGAAAACACTAGAATTCCTTAACTGCCCATGCTAAAATGAGAAGGATTATAAAGGAAATGAGGACCAATCGTGACTGAATTTTTAAATGTAGGAAAAATTGTCAATACCCACGGAATCCGGGGAGAAGTACGAGTGATCTCGCAAACCGATTTCCCAGAAGAACGCTACCGTAAAGGGCAACGATTAACACTGTTTCGAGAAAATAAAGCACCGCTGGAATTAACCGTCGCTGGTCATCGTAAACACAAGAATTTTGATTTATTGACATTCGAGGGGTACCCCACGATCAATGATGTGGAACCTTTGCGAGACGGTATCTTAAAAGTTTCAAAAGACGAATTAAGCGAACTAACAGAAAATGAGTATTACTATCATGAAATCATCGGCTTGACCGTCATTGATGAGCAAGCCAGAGAACTAGGAAAAATCAAAGAAATCCTATCTCCCGGTGCCAATGATGTTTGGGTAGTCCAACGCAAAGGCAAAAAAGATGCGTTGATTCCCTACATCGAATCAGTGGTAAAGCAAATTGATTTGGATAAAGGCGAAGTGCATATTGAGATCCCAGAAGGGTTGTTGGATGATGAGGATTGATGTTTTAACCTTATTCCCAAGAATGTTTGACGGCCCAATGGGGGAATCGATCATTGGAAAAGCTCGGGAAAAAGAGCTTCTAGAAATCAATGTCTCAAACTTTCGCGAATTTTCGGACAACAAACACCAAACAGTAGATGACTACCCTTATGGCGGAGGGGCAGGGATGCTGCTGAAAGTTCAGCCGATCTATGATAATTTAAAAGCGATCGAAACTGCCACCCCGCAAACCAAAAAACGTATTATCTTGTTAGACCCTGCCGGTAAGAAATTCGATCAAAAAATGGCCGAATCTTTTTCGCAAGAAGAGCATCTGGTATTTATCTGCGGACATTATGAAGGGTATGATGAACGAATTCGTTCGCTAGTGACGGATGAAGTTTCTCTCGGGGATTATGTTTTGACTGGTGGCGAATTAGGCGCGATGGTGATGATCGATGCGACCGTTCGTTTGCTGCCTGAAGTGCTAGGAAACGAGACGTCTGCGCAGACTGATTCCCACTC
The DNA here is from genome assembly GCF_040910045.1 of Enterococcus sp. RTP21361st1_A6_RTP21361_211029. NCBI lineage: Bacteria > Bacillati > Bacillota > Bacilli > Lactobacillales > Enterococcaceae > Enterococcus > Enterococcus sp. RTP21361st1_A6_RTP21361_211029. The sequence goes on from NZ_JBDGBK010000054.1 coordinate 19,862, forward strand.
CACAGGGTTGCTTGAACACCCGCAGTACACGCGACCAGCAGAATTTCAAGGGATGACGGTCCCACCAGTCTTGATGAACGGCAACCACAAACTGATCGAAGAATGGCGCTTAAAAGAATCCTTGAGACGAACTTATCATCGGCGACCTGATATGTTGGCGGATTATCCCCTAACAGCAGAAATGAAAAAAATGCTACAAGAGATCGACGAAGAAGCTTCGGCAGAGGATGAATCAAAGTAAGAAATCTCAGTATCTAGAATCGCACCTGCAATCAAATGAAACCACCACAACGGATACTAGAAGCACCAGTCTAGTCCGTTGTCTTTTTTATAGAGACAAAATAAATGTCGGGAAAAAAAGCTGGTGACAAGAAATTTGTCTTTACATGAGCTGGAAAGTTATGGTAAGATATTTCAGTGAGTGTAAACTCAACTATTACGATATTCCGCTGGAGCAAATTGCTTTAAGAATGTTTGGGAATAAGGAGAATGATAAAGATGAATCCATTGATTCAAGAATTAACTCAAGAACAATTACGTACTGACATCCCAGCTTTCCGTCCTGGGGACACTGTTCGCGTTCATGCGAAAGTTGTTGAAGGAACGCGCGAACGTATCCAGTTATTTGAAGGTGTTGTTATCAAACGCCGCGGAGCTGGTATTAGCGAAACTTATACCGTTCGTAAAGTATCAAATGGTGTAGGTGTTGAACGTACCTTCCCATTGCACACACCACGTGTTGCACAAATCGAAGTTGTTCGTTACGGTAAAGTACGTCGTGCAAAATTGTACTACTTGCGTGCATTACACGGAAAAGCAGCTCGTATCAAAGAAATCAGAAGATAAACACGGGAAACTTCCTTGGAAATCTGAAATCTGTGAAAAGTCCTTGTATATCAAGGGCTTTTTCTTTTTTCACTATCACAGTTTTAAGCCTCAATTGGCTATTTTGGATCATTTTTCATTCATATTCCATTAAATTGCCCTAGATTGTCCGATTTTGACTATCAGTGTCGTCAAAATAGGGCAAAATTTCGTAGTCAATTTGACGACAAATTTAATACGAAAAATACCAAAACATTTACCGAATTTAGCAACTTCTGAACCCGAGTTACTAAAAGGGTCGACTTTTTTCGAAAAAGCCAAAACATGCACTTTTCTACTAAAAAGTTGATGTGATAGGATTCTATCTAAATAGTTTTTAGGAGTTTTTATCGTGAAACAAGATGATGGACGAATCGTATGGAAGAATCTAAGTGATCTAAAACTGATTTTGTTAATCAATCAATTTATCGAAAAACACGAAATAAAATCTAGCCGTCAATATCAGAGGAAATTATTAGAAAATCCCAATTCTGCACCAAGTATGTGGTTTATCAATCAAAAATATGGTTCATGGAAAAACTTATTAGTTACAGACTGTAGACAAAAGCTGTTCCAAACTCGTAACTCGAGCTTGGAACAGCTTTTTATCTACTTCGTTTCGAATTTT
>NZ_JBDGBK010000055.1:0-20594 GCF_040910045.1 Enterococcus sp. RTP21361st1_A6_RTP21361_211029
ACGCACGAGTCAATTCCCCAAAGACGAGTGTAGCAAATGCCATCGTATTTGCTGTGCCGTCAGCAACGGTTGGATCTGACAAGACGTATTCCCCTAACCAATAAGCTGCCAACGTGATTGCTCCTACCAAAACGCCGTAAAAGATCATACTTGCAGCAAAGCCATCAGCAAAAATGCTTTTCCGGGAATCGCGAGGTTTTTGTTTCATCACGCCTGGCTCAACTGGTTCCATTCCTAAAGCCAATGCAGGTAGTGAATCAGTGACTAGGTTCAACCAGAGGAGTTGGATCGCAACTAATGGCATCTGATGGAAATTCAATGCAGTTGCAACGAAAATCGTGATGATTTCACCGATATTACAACTCAATAAATACTGAATCGATTTCTTGATATTGGAGAAGATCCCTCTTCCTTGTTCGACCGCATGGACGATCGTGGTAAAGTTATCATCCGTCAAGATCATATCCGCTGCCCCTTTAGCCACATCCGTCCCGGTGATTCCCATCGCACAACCAATATCGGCTACTTTCAAGGCAGGCGCATCATTGACACCATCACCTGTCATGGCGACGACCATGCCTTTTGCCTGCCAAGCCTTAACGATCCGCATTTTATGTTCAGGCGAAACTCGCGCATAGACAGAATACTTTTCTACTTCTTCTTCCAATATCTCTTGCGGCATCATGTCCAGTTCTGAACCTGTCATGGCTAGATCTCCAGAGCGGAAAATATTCAATTCTTTGGCGATTGCAACCGCAGTCAATTTGTGGTCACCAGTGATCATGACGGGGCGAATCCCTGCATCGTAACATTGAGCCACCGCTTCTTTGACTTCTTGACGGGGAGGATCGATCATTCCGACTAACCCGACAAATGTCAAATGGTTCTCGATGTCTTCTGAAGTCAGCTCTTCGGGCACTTCAGTAATGTCTTTATATGCAACACCTAGAACGCGCAAGGCATTTGATGCCATATCAGCATTTTTAGCAGCAATTTTTTGAGCTTCTGCTTCATCAATCCTACAGCGATTCAGCAAAACATCAGGTGCTCCTTTGACCATGACGCGATAGCCTTGTTCGGTTTTATGGATCGTGCTCATCAATTTGCGTTCCGAATCAAAAGGAATCTCAGCCACACGAGGCATGTTTGCTTCTAACTCATTTTTGTCTAATTTTTCTTCGTACGCTTTGCTGACAAATGCGGTTTCTGTCGGGTCGCCGGTCACTTGGAACTCACTGCCATTGACCGTTAACTTAGAATCATTACACAATGCTCCGATGGCCAATAGTTGCTGCGGGGTTGCCGATCCATGAACGAAGGTTTCAACTACGGTCATTTTGTTTTGCGTCAATGTACCCGTTTTGTCACTGCAGATCACTGAAGCAGCCCCCAAAGTTTCGACTGCAGGTAGCTTCTTCACGATGGCATGACGTTTCACCAATCGTTGGACACCTAATGCCAGAACAATCGTAACGATGGCCGCCAGTCCTTCGGGAATAGCCGCTACCCCAAGGGAAACAGCCATCATGAAGATTTCAAGAATTGGCCGACTGTATAAAAGACCTACGATAAACATCAGGACACAGATCCCTAAACAGATAATCGATAACAATTTTGAGATTTCTGCCATTTTTCGTTGTAGCGGTGTCGTATTGTCATCTTCAGAGATCAACATGTTCGCGATACGACCAACTTCCGTTTTCATCCCGGTACTAGTAACGACACAAGTTGCACGCCCATTAGTGATCACTGTGGAGGAAATCAGCATGTTCTTGCGATCAGCTAAAACAGTATCTTCAGGCAATGCTTCTAGTGCTTTTTTGTTCACAGGAACTGATTCACCTGTCATGGCAGATTCATCTGCTTTTAGATTGGCTGCTGACAAGATCCGCACATCCGCTGGTACTAAATCGCCAGCTTCTAATTCAATGATGTCTCCCGGAACAAGAGTAGCTGTTTCAATATGTTCCAGTTTCCCATTGCGAATCACTTTAGCCAACGGGGCTGACATTTTTTGTAATGCTTCCAAGGATTTATTGGCATTGTTTTCTTGTGAGATCGAAATGATGGCATTGATCACGACGATCAACAAAATAATGACGGAATCGATCCAGTCTTCAAAACCGCTGGAAACATAAGAAAGAAAAGCAGCGATCAATAGTACGATAATCATTGGATCTTCTAATTGCCCGATCACTTTTTTCAATAAACTTTCTTTCTTTTTCACTTCTAATTCATTTCTTCCGAAAGACTGCAGCCTTTTTTCAACTTCTTGACTGGATAGCCCTGCAGCTGCATTGGTATCCAACGAGCGTAAGACTTCTTCTTTCGATTTGGTAAACCATAAATCCACTGTGTTCATCTCCTAATGTTAGTTTCATCGTTCATTCGGTTTTACCAATCTGGCTTCCTTTATCAAAAAATGTCATAGCAGAAAGAAATTCCGTTCTACTATGACTGATATTCAATAAGGAGCAGATCGCAAAGGATGCTTTTATTTTCTTAAGATATGAATGGCAAATCCGCCAAACTCGCCGGCAAGATAAATATTTTTCAATTTGTTTTCTTCATCATAGGCAGCTGTATCCATATTAAAGGAGAGTCCTTTGGCTTTTAGCTCCTCTACTGCACTTTCCAAGTTGGAAGTCCGCATAGCGATATGTCCATTTTTTCCTAAGAAAGGTGCTTTCATACATTCGAAGTAGTCACCGGCAAATTCTGATTTCTGTCCATGTCGTGGCGTCAGATTAAAGATCATGCTCAGTTGGGTGGCAAGTTCTTGTGCTTCGGTTTCATTTTCCATGTTGATACCAATATGTTCTAATTCAAAGTGATTTTCCATTGTCTTACACCTCTTTCATACTTGTTGAACAGTTGATTCCAGTTATTATTATTACATCGGGAACATCAAAATCGATCCCACGGTTAGAAATACGAGACGGATAAAGTATTGAGGAATCGTAAATTTCCAAAATTGTGCGGCTGTGTATTTCCCAGTTCCTAAAATCATTGCTGGCATCCCATCAATTGGCAGGAAGTGACCACACCAACCTGAGATCACGATGGCGCAAGCTGCGGCTGTAGGATCTAAGCCTAAACTTCTGCAAGTAGCGATCGCTAGCGGCGTAAATACATAGACTGTACCAATGGTCGATCCTGTTAATGTAGCCAACAGACTGGTCAAAATACAGAATGCAAAGATCATCACAAAAGGATTCACGTTGGTTCCCAACATTCCCGCAACCGAAGTCCCAACTAAATTGGTCAATCCTGTACTTCCTAATGCGTCTGCCACACCAATGACCCCGGCTGACATCAAGATGATCGGTGCACTGATGGCATCACGGATTTCTTTAAAGTCTAAGACACCAATCAATAAGATCACCGCAACAGATAAACCAGCCATCGCATAGCCGGCATCGCCGATTTTACTTTGTAGCAACATACCGATGACCGCAAAGATAAATACACCATAAGTCGTCAATTCTTTCCATCTCGGCAGACGGGAAGCGGTAACATTTCCGTTAGTGACATCCACATCTTTGCAGTCTTCAGAAGTAGGATGATCCGGAAGAAATTTGTATTGAATGATACAATTGACTAAAAAGCCAATGGATAAAAATAAGTTAACAATTGCAAATTTAAAAACAGAAACCTCTGCCATGATCCCAGCAGAATTCAAAACAGCGATCACGATCCCATACTGCAATGCGGTATTGAAAGGAATCAACGGATGATTGGTCGCAAATCCCGCAGTCATAATCACTTTTGATGGGGGTAATTTTTTTGAATAAGGCAGTGTAGATAATAACCCAAGTGTCAGTACATAATACGCAGTTGAACCCGTTCCGAACAAACTACATCCTAACATCACTACCAGAATGATCAGAATATAAGACTTGAAGCCACCTTTGTTTGCCATCGAGAACATGGCTTTTTTGAAAACGACGATAAAACTTGTCTTCTCAAGGGCAGCGATAATGGCCATGAACTCAGCTAACATGACGATGGTCGAATTCGAGAAACCGGCAAAAGCCCCTTTAATATCCGTAATACCAAAAATGACTAGCAACAAACAGGCAAATAATGGCGCCGCTCCAAAGGGAATTTTTTCAATCATTACTAAAACAATCATTACTACGGTAATTGCTAATGCAATCATCATTTGAATAGTCATAGTGTCCTCCTACTTCTAGTCATACGCATGTGCAGGAGAGGTGACGTAAATTAGGTGGCGAATGAACGCAGATCCGCTCCTTCGCTGCTGTCACAAGGAGAGGGACAAGACCACTCTTCCTGTGAGCACTTTATCTAGCTGATTCGCTAACTCATTTTAAAGCCAACACGCTAGCGAACTTGAGCTATTCCTCCCTTACGCCACACCTCTCAGACTGCTTTTGCCTACACAAAACAAATGCTTGTGGACTTCTTAACGCATGCCTTTCGCTTTGTCTTCCTCTAATACTTTTTTCAATGCTTCGATTCCTTCAGCTGGAATTTGGTTGAATGGTGCCCGGCATTTTCCTACGTTGTTGCCAAGTAACGCTGCGGCTGTTTTAACAATGGTATTGGGATTGCCATATTTGAAACAGTTGCGGAAGTTTTGAATCCGTTCATTGGCTGTCTTCGCTTCTTCGATCTTGCCTTCTACGAAAAGGTCATAGATAGATGCCATTGTTTTCGGATAAACATTGGCACAACCCGCAATACCGCCAGTACCTCCTGCTAATAGCGTCCAGATAATCAATTGGTCATTGCCTGATAATGTGTAGAATTTCCCGTTCGTTTTTGCCTTTCCTGCTTCGATATAGCCTAAAATATTGGCAAAGTTGCCGCTAGAATCTTTTGCACCAATGATATTTTCGATTTGTGCCAGACGAGCGACAGTCGCTGGTGCAATAGCATTCCCTGTTCGAGCAGGAATATTGTAAAGCACGATCGGCATATCAACTGCTTCGGCAATCGTTTTGTAGTGCGTATAGATTTCTTCTTGGCTCGCTGCTGCAAAACTCGGTGCAATGATCGATAAGACATCTGCGCCAGCTGCCTGTGCCATTTTACTTTGGGCGATTGTTTCTTTTGTAGAGATGGCTCCTGAACCAGCATAGATCGGTACCCGGCCTGCAGTTTGATCAACAACGACTTCTAAGACAAGCTTTTTCTCTTCTGCAGACAAGATATAGCCTTCCCCATTTGTACCAAAAGGAAAAATCCCGTGGACCCCATTGTCGATCATGCGATCTACTTGGTTGCGCAGTTCATCAAAGTTGATACTTTCGTCTTCATACATTGGGGTCAAAATAGGGCTGATGATGCCTTTTAATTCGATTGGTTTCATAGTAATGTCTCTCCTCTTTTATAGAACACGTATGGAATACGGTTTCATTTTCATTAAATTGACGGATGCCCGCGCTGCCGCTTTTTTCAGGGGACCAAGCGCGATATTGGGCTGTCTTTCCGTCAATGTTACCGACGTTTGTTTACTTCTCGACACCTTCACCGGAGGTTGGATTATACACACCTACGGATTCCCGTTTTTCGCCAAACAGATCAGCAACGGTGAAACGAACATACTTCACACAAAGACGATTGCGGTAGGCATAGACCAGATGTAAATTCCCCTGGCTATCCTGGTAAAGGGTTGGGTATTCATGTTGTGAATTGTTGGTTTTGTTTTCCGCACCGATATAGCCTTCTGCAGCTTCAAAAATTCGTCCGATCGGCCATGTCTTGCCAAAATCTTCACTTACAGAGACAGCGACTGGATTCCGCAATCCCGGCCAAGCAACTTGTCCAAAAGCAGCATTTGGTGCGGCATTGACATTGTATGCCAATGCGATTTCACCGGAGTTCAGTTTGATCGCACTGATACTAGCATTGTTATTAGGTAAAACAGTTGCTGTCGGCACAGACCAACGATCGCCAAAATCAAAGGATTCACTGCTGTAGACGAAATCTGCGAAGCGGCTTCTCATGAAGGCAACTAAATGACCAGGCTCGACTTCCACGACATTGGCATGGACCCGACCGTTGCTATCTGGCATCCGAACAGCACGCCAAGTCTGTCCTTGATCATCCGATACTTGGAACTCTGTCGGGTCATTCGTCAACCCATCAGCTGAATCTTCACACAGCCACGTGCTATACAGCCAACGGCCATTACTTAAGATTTGGATTCCTTGACGGCCAAAAGTGCCTTCTTTATCAAAGAGAACTTCTGGTTTTCCCCATGTTTTTCCTTCATCAGCTGATTTTTGAACCATGATGATTGAAGTGAACTGCATGTTGTCTTTTCCTTCTTGGCGGCTGACTTGGGATGTGTAGATCAGCCAAATCTTGCCATCTGGCGCCCGGAAAAAGGACGGATTCTGTTCACTACGGTCTATGCCTTCTGAAACAGTAACGGGAACCGACCACTTCTGTGTTTCTGGGTCTAATTTTGAGACGACGATCGAGATGTCGCCGCTTCCCTCAAAGCTTCCTGCAAACCACCCACACAACATCCCGCCATCTGCTGTTTCGATCAAAGCGGGTGCGTGAGCTGTGTTGTTGCCACCGGTAGGAATCAAACCAAAATCAACATTCAAGAATGTATCTCGGTACATGACACCGTTCGGCTCTGATTGTCGCACTTGTTCTAAATGAGTCAACGTGTTTCTCCCCCTAACCAAATTTTTATGTTGTGCTGCATTTGTGCTTATTTTGAATGTTCTGCCAACCGAATAGCGTAATCGATGGCATTTTCTAAACTGGCTTCACTAGCCGTCCAGTTACCTGCTTGATCAAAGGCCGTTCCATGGTCGACAGAAGTCCGAATGATCGGAAGGTTCAACGTAATGTTGACGCCTTGCACTGCTTTCCAGTTTTGTGCTTCTTGATCGTAGACAAAGCCTAAAAGTTTCAAAGGAATGTGGCCTTGATCGTGGTACATGGCGACGACGATGTCATACATGCCCCCATTGGCTTTTGAAAAAAGAGTATCTGCAGGCAATGAACCAAACACATTGATTCCTTCCGCTTTGGCTGCTTCTACAGCAGGATTGATTTCATCGATTTCTTCACGGCCGAACAATCCATTTTCGCCACAGTGTGGATTCAAGCCAGCAACTGCAACGCGAGGATTTTCGATCCCTAGATCTTTGCAAGCCTGATCTGCGATACGAATCACATCGAGGACACGTTCTTTCGTGGCCCGGTCACACGCTTCCCGTAATGACACATGGGTCGAGACATGTACGACTCGCAAGTTGCCATCTGCCAACATCATGGTATATTTATCGGTACCGGTTAGGTCGGCATAGATTTCTGTATGTCCCGCATAATGATGACCGGCAGCATTCATGGCTTCTTTGTTCAATGGATTCGTTACCGTTGCATCGATCTCTTTGGCTAAAGCTAACTCGATGACTTTCTTCACATATTGAAACGCTGCGTCACCACCGACATGAGAAACTTCACCAATGTGAAAAGTTGCCATGTCTACGATCTTTAAGTCGATCAGGTCGATCGTTCCAAATGCATAACGCCCATCCTTGGGCTGGCTGATCACATTCACTTCCAAAGCTAATTCAGGATGTTTTGCTAAATAGTAATCAACAACACTTTTGTCTCCAACTAATAATGGGCGGCACTTGTCATAGAGTGCCGGTTTGGCAAAAGCTTTAAGGGAGATTTCAGGTCCGATCCCTGCAGGATCTCCCATTGTGATGCCGACAATTTTTTTCATGACACGCTTCATCCTTTCTGAGTTCAAATTATAAAATTTGCAGATAGATGGCCCGAGCATCTTCTGGTGTGACTTCTCGTTTGTTGTTGACCAGTAGACGTGTTACTTCCATGCCCGCTGCTACTAAACCATCCAAGTCTTCTTCTGGTACATTGAATGTTTTCAAACTCGTTGGAATTTCCAAAACTTTGACGATTTCGTCTAACTGGCTGATCATATACGCTGATTTTTCGTCAACCGACCAGTCTTGATGTCCCTCTTTGATGACACGATCATAAGCAACAGCGAGTAAGTCTTTGATTGCTGGTTCATTAAATTTCATCACTGGTGTCAACAAAATCGCATTGGAGACACCATGAGCAATATGGTATTTACCGCCTAGCGGATAGGAAAGGGCATGAACGGCTGTCGTGCCTGATGCTGTGATTGCTACCCCTGCATAAAATGAACCAAGCAACATGTTCCGTTTTGCTGTTAATGCTTCTGGATTTGTGCAGGCTTCGATAATGTTGTTCATGATCAAATCCAATGCTTCCAGCGCAAAAGTATCACTGATTGGATTAGCTTTGGCAGATGTGAAACATTCAATCGCATGACACAATGCATCTACACCTGTGGCTGCTGCGATTGGTTTTGGCAAGTTTTTGATCATCCGTCCATCTAATAAAACGAAGTCGGCGATCATTTCAGGATTGACGATCCCGATCTTCAAGTCTCTTTCTGGAACACCCACGATAGCATTAGGAGTTGCTTCAGCTCCAGTTCCAGCAGTGGAAGGAATCATCAAACTAGGTACTTGTTTTTTTGCCAATAATGGATTATCTAATAAATCTTTGACTGTGTAGTCATCCGTTGCTAAGATCGAAGCCAATTTCGCCACGTCCATGACCGATCCACCACCGACGGCAATCACTAAGTCAGCAGCTTCTTTCTTAAAGGCATCGATCACTGCTTGTGCTTCGTGATAGTTTGGTTCCGCTGGAATATCAGCAAGAACCGTGTAATCGATTCCTGCTTTTTCAATGATTTGAATAGGCAGATTGACCAAACCTAAATCTAGAAGTCCCTTATCTGTGAAAATAACGATTTTATGAACACCACTGCTAATGATTTCTTTTAACTGCTCAAGCGCATGTTCGCCTGCCTGAATATTTTTTGGCATTTTTAAACTGTAGTCTGTTAGCATAATAAATCCTCCTTAATCATTTAATACCATCTAATTTCTTCAAGTAATTCTTCTGTCCCAAAACCACCTGATTTCGTAAGAACTTGCATCTTTTGGTTATTCCATTCGATGGCAGATAAAACAACGCCCGGTTTGATCTCAGTCAACGGCTTGATTCCGGTCACACCCAAGACTTTCATTGATTGGAACAAGGTATCCCCGCCGGTAAAGAGAAAGGTATTCTCTTGATGTTGTGACCAAAGGGCTTTGGTCAACATGCCTAATGCCTCCCCTATTCTAAACCGACAAGCTTCAGCAGATAAGCCCATTTCTTCGCTATAAGCCACAATTTCAGCTGTTGTTTGTTCGCTATAGGTTTCAAAAATGACTAATGGCTGTTTTTCCATCAACTGAAGATAACTAACAATCTCTGTTTGTCCTGCGGTTGTTTGCCAATAGGTAGGATGCAACAGTTGTTGCGCTGTTAATGAAATCCGCGGATAGTCTTGCTCAACATACTCAATTTGTTTCTTTGTGATCGGGTTGACGCTTCCACAGACAACCACTACTGGCTTTTGTAATTTGTAAGCTACTTCTTTGCCGTTGGGGAACAACTGTTGTGCGAGAACCTTTGCGAACCCTGCACACCCGACCGTCATACCCAAAAGATCGTTCTCTGCTAGGCGTTTTGCGTGGACCTGTAACATATCATCTGTCTGTGCATCAAAAACCATTACACCTGTTTCCGGCAACGACTGGTCTTTGACTAGCATTGCCTTGATCCCTGCTTCCGACTGCAGCCGCTGCATCACATTGCTTTCGGTCACAGGTTCATACGGATCATTTGCAAAAACACTTTCTGATACCAAGACATCTTCTATATATAAATGACCATCGATCACTACCCGATTCATTTCTGGATATGCGGGTAAAAAAGGAAGGGCCGCTTGTTCGCTCATATCGAGAATCGCTTTGATCTCCGCGCTGATGTTTCCTCTTAATGCTGAATCTACTTTTTTATAAATAAATGGAACCTGGGCAACTTTTGCATCTTCCAAAATCGTTTTTGTCTTCTCATATGCTTGATCAAAAGTTAGGTGCCGACTCTCGGTATTGAGAACCAACACTTCGATCTCCTGCGGAAGTGTGTTATATTGGACGACTGTTTCCGTTGAGACTAACGTTTGAATGCCTTGTCTCGAAAACTGGACCCCAGTATCCAGTGCTCCTGTAAAGTCGTCTGCAATAACTAACAACTTTAACATCTACTCACCACCTCGTACTTCATGATTTGATTATAGGGACAAAAATCAAGCGTTTACATTCTAAAAAAACGAAAAATCGTTTAATTTAGAAACGATTTCTTAAACAAGGGATATTTTTTACATTTTACATGCTATTATTGTTCATATATGAAACAACTATCGATTGATGGAGGGAAAAGGGATGAAACGAAAGATTTTAGGTATTGCACCTTATGAAGAATTAAATCATTCCATGCATATGATCGGCGAACAATATCCGGAAGTGGAAACGACCATCTTCACCGCTGATCTGGTCGAAGGACAAAATCTTGCTGCTAAACTGTATACTGATGGCTATGACGCGATCATTTCTCGGGGAGGAACCGCTAAACTGATTCGCAAAGTTGTATCTTTACCGGTCATTGATGTCTCATTATCCATTTATGATGTTCTAAGTTCGATTCGGCTAGCAGAAAATTATACTCAAAATTTTGCGATCGTCGGCTATCCCAGCATCACCGAAAAAGCCCATTTGCTCTGTGATCTTTTAGGATACAAAATTGAGATCCACACCATCGATGAGACCATTGATGCCAATGAGATCCTTGATGCATTAACAGAAAAAAACTATGAATTGATCTTATGTGATGCCATCACCAACCGCATCGCTCTTTTGAAATCTCTAAACACGATTTTGATCACTTCAGGATTGGAAAGCATCAAAAGTGCTTATGAAGATGCTTTGTCGATCATTGATCACGTCCAGCAAGTCAAACACAAAAAAGAGATCCTCGAAAAAGGGATCTTGAGTCAGCAGCAAGACTTGCTGCTTTATGATGATACGTATACCATTGAATTTTCTACATTAGAACCAGATTTTGCAGAAGAGATCCTCAAAGTTCTTCAGGCCAAACCAGAAAAGAAAGAAATCCAGCACTACTCACAAACACAAAATAAGTATGTTTCCTTATTAATCAAACCGTATACTGTCGATCAGCAGCATTACTACAGCTGCGCTGTTCAAGAGAATAGCGCACCACCCGTAACCAACAAACTAGATATCACTTATCAGAAAAAAACAGAAGTCGCTGATAGTTTTTCAAAAAAGTTATTGTTTTCGCAATTTATACCTGAACGCGTCAAGCATGAAGTGAAAAAATACGAAGATTACTATTCTTCTTATCTTGTCTTCGGGGAGAGTGGCACTGCCAAAAAAAATATTGCTTACCAAATTTATCTAAATCAGACCAAAAATACCAACTACCTGATCTCGATCAATTGCAAACTCGTCACAGATAAACTTTGGAAATTTCTAGTCAATGCCACCAATGGTCCCTTTGTCGACAGCCATAACACCATTTTCTTTGAGAATGTTGAGCAATTGAACGCAGCAGCAATCGAACGCATTGTCTCATTGATCAAAACCACCAATGTGCGGAACCATAATCAGCTGATCTTTACCTATGACAACAATAAAGCAGCGGATCAAACGACTTTCAACCGACTGGCAAGCCAATTAAACTGCGCGAAAATCTATGCACCAGCGATTCGGGAACGAAAAAATGAATTAAGTATCATCACGACATTGCTTTTGAATAAAATGAACATTGCCTGCAACAAAGAAATCATGGGCTTCGAGCCGAAAGCCCTCGAATCATTCATAGCTTTTGACTGGCCTGGCAATTTCGACCAGCTGCAATACTGCATCAAAGAATTGGTGGTCAATGCCCGCACCCATTATATTACCGAACACCAAGTCACAGAATTGCTGAACAAAGAACGACTGGTTCAAAATTTTACCCATCTCAAGGATCATTTTACTGCCAAAAATCCTTTACATCACCCCACGTTGTTTGACTACACCAAAGAAATCATTTTGAGCGTGTTAGAACAAAATGAAGGTAACCAGACCAAGACAGCGAATCAGTTAGGAATCAGCAGAACCACCCTCTGGCGCTACCTGAAAGAAGAGCAGTTGTAGTGAGAGACCACAAAAACGAAAAATCCCTTGCTAGCACTTCTGAAAGAATAGTCGAAAGTGTAAGCAGGGATTTTGCCCTGTTCATTACTTCTGATTCTCTAAAAACGCTTTTCACTCATAACTAGCCATGATCTTTTTGATACAGTCTAAATAATCCTTCCGCAATATCTCTGGGGAAATAATTTCTACGTGTTCACCGAAGCCGAGAAAATAATTGGTCATAAACCGCAATTCTGTCTGATCGAATTTCCCTTCGATCCACGTTCCCGTTTCTCTTTGGCAAAGAGACATATTGGAAAATGGATGCTTCAAAAAATATTCTTTCCCTGTTTCACTGACCTTAGCCTTGAAGGGAATGTTTCGATAGGTTTGCATTTGCTTCTGGTACGAATCCAGCAACTCCTCTTTTGCATACAAGGTTTGATAGGGTGTTTCCACCACGATCGATGCCATAAAATCGCAACGGTAGGTCCGCCATGCTTCTTTTGTTAAATCGAATGCCGTACAATACCAGTAGCCATCCATTAGAATCAGTCGAGTCGGCAACAGCCGTTTTTGTTGCAAACCGTAGCGTGTATACTCCACTGTGATGATCGCATTTGTCAAAATACATTCAAACAACTGTTCCAAATTTTCAGTCGTGGCGATTTGACTGATTCCTTCATACTGCACACAATCCAACATAGTCGCGATTTGCTGCTGTTTCTCCTTTGGGAAGGTATGCAACAATTTTTCTTGTAGCTGGCCATAAGTAGCGCCAAATGGTGAATCGGTCAATAATTTCAATAGTTGTAAGGAATAAAAAATGGCGAAGACCTCTTTTTCGCTAAAGTAAATGGGCGGCAACAACGTATTTTGCAAGACCTGATAACCACCATAGCGTCCATTCTCGACATATAGTGGCACTCCTAGTGCTTCAAGTTCTTGAATATCACGAAGTGCTGTGCTCTTTGAAATAGCAAAAGTCTCCATCAATTCCTTTAAATGAAAGACTTTCTTTTCATTGATATAAAACATTTCTTGTTGGATTCTTTCTGTTTTTTTCATATTCTCCTCCAAAGGTGTCATGAAATGAAACCATTAACTGTTACAGTTAGTTTATCATAGAGAAAAGGAGAATTGATTATGGCATCCATCGATGTAGCACTTTTTTGACCTTAGAAGGAAAAGGAACAGAAGCACTGGCTTTTTATCAGGATATTTTTGATGGAAAACTATTATTTAAAATGACGTTCCAAGAATTTAAAACCCAATTGGCTCCCGATACTGTGATTGAAACTGGCACCGAGCATTGGCTTTCCCACGCAGTACTGCAAATAGGCCAGACGCAAATGCAGTTGACAGATCAACCCATTGATCCTAGGATTCCTTGCCAGCAAGGAAATACCTTGTCATTGAGTGTCATTACGGATACGATCGAAAAAGCACAAACCATTTACGAGAAAATGAGCCAACACCAATTGAGCAAGATCTATCAGTCTCCTATTCAAAATGAATTTGCGGACTTCTATGCCATCTTGCAAGATCCGTTTGGTCTGGTCATTCAAATCACCAAAGAAAAAACACTTTCTGATGAGTAGGAGGAAAATCAATGCGTCAGTATCAAACAAAAGCAGAATTGATCCAAACCATTCAAGACACGTTTCAAAAATACATTACCGAATTTGAAGAGATTCCAGAAGAATGGAGACACCAGCACCATGATGAGGTAGATAAAAGTCCCTCTGAAAATTTGTCTTATCAACTAGGGTGGCTCCATCTTCTATTAGACTGGGAAGCCCAAGAAAAAAACGGCGTTGCTGTGCAAACACCAGCAGCAGGCTATAAGTGGAATCAGTTAGGTGCACTTTATGATCAATTTTATCAGCGCTATGGGCAGCTTTCCCTAAAAGAACAACAACAGCAGTTGACCCAACTGGTGGAGGAACTATGCCAATGGATCAGCACACTATCAGATACCGAACTGTTTGAGCCCGGACAGAGAAAGTGGGCCACAACCAAAGCACAATGGCCCCTGTATAAATGGATCCACATTAATTCAGTGGCGCCATTCACTAATTTCCGAACAAAAATCAGAAAATGGAAACGATTGGTGATGGCCTAAAATGCGGCAATCAGAGAAATTGATGACTGCATTATTGAAGATGCACCATATAGCTGGCCCCACTAAGATTCAAACGGAGAGACAAAACAGCGTGTATGAAGGTATGACTTTCGTTGTTGGAAACACGACTTTTCGTAGCCGTCTGGCGAAGAAAACACCAAAGAAAAAGGCTATTTCACTGCATTGTGGGAGCAACCTCGTGAAAAGAATCAAGCTTATTCATTAAGCGGCTATCCAGACAAACTAATGATTACTGTCCTTGATGGCAAGCAAAAAGGTCAATTTGTCTTCCCATCTTCTGTTCTTGTCGCCAACGGCATCATCAAAACAGAAACAACCGCAGGGAAGATGGCTTTTCGCGTGTATCCACCATGGGTGCAGGACTTAAATCCTACCGCATCCCGAACACAAAACTGGCAAACGCCTTATTTCCTCGATTTATCTGAACCTCTCAAGCAGACTGAAACCCTAGAAAAGTTTTACTTTCAATGAAAAAAGGCTTAGAAGATGTCTGCGCTTCTGAGCTTTTTTCTCTCATCCCGTCTCTAATTTCCTTTATTAGCAAAAATCTCATTTTCCCTTTGACAGATTCCAAACTATTTTGTACACTAGATAAAACAATTTAAATATTCTGAAAATTTAGAAAAAGGAAGTGATTGAATGACTGTTAGTAGAAGAGAGGCAATTATTTTATTATTATAGTCGGGACTGTTTGAGTATTTTATTCAAAGAGTCCCTATTCACATTGCACCAGAAGAACAGAGAATCTTCTTGGGTGGAATGTTTTTTTATACCCTTTTTAAAGCTTTGCTTGTTGAAAACTTTTGCTGGTAGCTGTGCTGGTTTTCTATTGATTCCTCTGATCCGCAGCATCTCAGGTGTTGGAAACGGTGATAGGATTGCTAGTCCCTTTACGTCAAGATGGAAGGAAAGTCTTAATGAATACAATAAATTCGATTGCCAAATTTGTGAATAAATACCTGATTTATCTCATGGTCCTTTTGATGCTGATCTCCTACCTGTTTCCCCAACCATTTTTGTGGATACCTACGCGCACAACAACGTTACTAAGCATCATCATGTTTTGTATGGGAATGACGTTAAATGTCACTGCTTTTAAAATGGTGGTGATTCAGCCAAAAGCTTTTATTTTAGGTTTATTGATCCAATTTACCATCAGCCCGCTTGTTGCTTATGGCTTGGCACAGCTTTTCGGATTATCCTCCGGACTGATCATCGGTTTTGTCTTGCTGGGTTCTGTTTCAGGAGGAACCGCCAGCAACGTGATGACCTTCATCGGCAAGGGAGATGTCGCATTGACGGTCTCTTTGACCACTGTCTCCACGCTAATGGCAACGGTGGTGACCCCTTTTCTTGTCTATTTTTTAGCTGGACAGTATACAGAAATCTCATTTTTCGCCATGCTTTTGTCGGTTTTGCAGATGGTACTACTGCCGATTCTTTTAGGGATCATCGTCCATAAGCTTATTGCCAACTATATCGATGCGTGGATGCAGGCTTTTGTCTTAGTCTCTTCCGTCAGCATCCTTTTGATCGTTGCAGGAACCGTGGCGAAAAATGGGGCAGTGATCGTTCAGTCTGGAATAATCGTCATCTTCCTTGTCTTGCTGCATAATCTTATCGGTTACGGTGCAGGCTACGGGATTAGCCGCCTACTAGGTGTCAGTGACCAACAGGCCAAGTCGATCATGTTTCAATTAGGAATGAAAAATACCGGATTAGCCATCTCCTTAGCGAATGCCCATTTCGCCACGATCGCTGCTGCCGTTACTCCAGCTGCTGTTGGCATGATCATTCATCAAATCACAGGACCAATATTAGCGAATATCGTCGCAAAGAAAGAAGGAAAACAATATGAGTCAAAGTATCTTTTTGCCAAATTATACGATCGGAACAGACGCTTACGAAAAAGTAAATGATATCGTTAAAAGTTATGGGACAAAAGCTGTTCTGATTGGTGGAAAAACAGCACTAGCGAAAGCAGAGCACAAAATCAAGTCTGCCTTGACACAAGACGTATTCGTCATTGACAGCCTATGGTATGGTGGAAATTCTACCTATGAAAATGTTTCACGCTTACTGCAGGAAGAAAGTGTCCAAGCAGCGGAGATCTTATTTGCCGTCGGTGGCGGGCGTGTGTGTGATACCGTCAAAGTCGTGGGTGAGAAATTAGCCAAGCCCGTCTTCACATTTCCGACGATTGGCTCAAATTGTTCTCCCGTTACAGCCGTATGTGTGATCTACACCGAAGCAGGCGAAATGCATGGCTTGTTCTTTCCTTCAAAACCGCCGGTCCATGCCTTTATTGATACAGCCATTATCGCCGCAGCGCCGGATAGTTACCTGTGGGCCGGCATCGGTGACGCCTTATCGAAAGAAATCGAAGCCACTTTTTCTTCCAGAGGGGATCAATTGGATCATACCGATGCATTAGGCATTCAGATCAGCAAAATGTGCACGGAGCGCTTATTGACCTACGGCACGCAAGCGTTGAAAGACAGTGCCGCCAATCGCCCCTCGGATGCCATCCAACAAGTCGTCTCAGATATCATCGTGACCACCGGATTAGTATCTGTCTTAGTCATCAATGACTACAATTCTGCCATGGCCCATTCGTTCTATTATGGTACGACTGTTCTGGAAAAAATGGAGAATTATCTGCATGGGGCTTCTGTCAGCTACGGCGTTCTAGCATTGTTGATGATGGATCAGCAAACCGAACTCTTTAAACGAGTCTATGCTTTTATGAAAGAAAACAAGCTGCCCGTCTGTTTGGCTGACATGCACCTCAATGCCCAATCGGACTTGGAAGCCATCTTAGATAAAGCCATGACCACCAACGACATTGTTCATGTACCCTATCCCATCACTCGCGAGATGTTCCAGCAAGCCATTCTTGCTGTAGAAGCCTATCATGCCAAACAAGAAAAGCAGCAGTACACTACTATTGGATAAATACCACGAATAAACCAAGAATCTTTCTACCAACAAAGTAAGCAAAAAAGAGCAGCTCGAGTTGATTCGCGCTGCTCTTTTTCTATTACGGCTTATCAATTAACTAAGGAATTCATTTTCAACTAATCGTGGTCTTATCGGCTGAACAATCGTTGCGCCATTCTACTACCTTTTGGAAATAGTCATTTGTTATGAGAGAGAAACGACTGACCAATTACTTTGGCGGATGATCGCCGATAGTGATAGCATCTCTCCTTTCTCAATGAGTCGTTTTGTCCAGTGATTGGATCACTTCTCTAAGTTGGCTGCAGGATTGGGCAAATTTTTGCTTCTCGGCTGGGTCGATATTCAGCTCAATGATTTCCCGCACCCCTCCTTGGTCAACCACCGAAGGGACACCTGTAAATAGATCCTTTTCGCCGTATTCCCCATCGAGATAGGCAGACACAGGCAATACTGCTTGCTCATTGTTCAAGATTGCTCGAACGATTCTGGCAACACTCATACCGATACCATAGAAGGTGGCTTTTTTACGATTGATGATCTCATAAGCGCTATTTTTCACCCGATCAGAAATGGTTGTCAAATCTTCGACAGTCAATCGATGGTTTTTGACGATAAACTCTAGCAACGGTTTTCCCCCTACTGTCGTATGTGACCAGACTGCTACTTCAGAGTCCCCATGCTCGCCAATAATGTAGCCATGGATACTTCTTGGGTCAATCTCTAATTTTTGCGCCAATTCTTTACGGAATCTGGTGGTATCTAGCGTTGTCCCAGTTCCAACGACGCGGTTGCTTGGCAGACCCGATGCTTGCCAAGCAACGTGTGTCAATACATCCACAGGGTTAGAAGCAATGACTAAAATCCCATCAAAACCTGACCCCATCACTTCTCTTACAACACTAGTCATGATCCCCGCGTTGACATCGATTAGTTCCAACCGTGTTTGTCCTGTTTTTTGGTTGACACCTGCCGTGATCACCACGATATCTGCATCCTGGCAATCAGTATAGTCGCCAGCCCAAACTTTGATGTTTTCCTGGGCCCATGACATCCCATCCAATAAATCAAGGGCTTCTCCTTCCGCCTTTTCACGATCCACATCGATCAAAACCAATTCATTGATCAGCCCTTGGTTGATCATTGAGTAAGCAATACTTGTTCCTACAAATCCAGTTCCAACGACAACTACTTTTCTACTTGTATTTCTCATATGAACCCACATCCTTTTTTATTATTTAGAAACAATATGACTTTCATTTATCCCGCAATAACAACAATTTTCTTACTCGAACTTACAAAGACACGTCCATTAATACCTTAACATTCATGATCTGCGATCAAACTCTTTGTCTGACTATACAAATGAACGAAGTATTTCAGCAATACATAGCAAACCATTGCGATAGCTAATACTGTTTCAACTATACTCAATAACTCAGTCACTCCAAATAAAATTGGGCGATCCATAAAGAATTGAGAAGACTTGAACATTGCTGTTGCTGAAATGACTAATGGGAATGTGAAGGCTGCATAACTTGGATAAAAGCCAACTTCCAGCATTTTTTTCATGTAAAATACCACGCAGAAATAAATTGCTTGGGACAATACCAGCATCAAAGCTACAAATAAAGCCGATCCTTCTTTAAAGACTGACAGATAGCCAGCTAAACAAAGGGAGCCAGGGGCGGTCAAAATTGTGATCAAAGGTACTGCTGAAGCTTCTGTCATCTTTTGGAACATAATTCGTTTTAGAATCACTGGTAGTAGAGCAAAATATAGAACCAGTGCAATCCATACAACGATTTCCCCCAGTTCTTTGATAAAGACTGCTGATGTATTTGGAATCACTCCAATGCCGACAAAAGTAATAAACCAGCTTGGATACACATATTCCAACGTAATGTCGACAGGTAAAATATGAACGACAACAAAATAAGTCATGAGACCCAAATGCAACCCGATTGATGTCAGCCATAGCAAGTCATTCATCAGTAAATTAGGAAATACTCGCTCCAACACTACCGAGATCACCATCAAAGACATGGTAAAAGTAGGTGCAACAGAAGCGATGATCGGATTTTTCAAATCCGCTAATGTGTGTTTAAATGTGAAAAACAGCTTAAGAAGGAACAATCCCATAATCAAAATACCAATCAAACAAAAGATATTGCCGATTGCTTCGAACCCTTCGGCAAACAATAAATTTCCTAACGAAACCGTTCCTAAAATCAACCCACAAATAGGTATCGGAATTGCATTCAAAAAATTTTTTAGTGCTTGATTCATTGATCCATCCTTTCTGAACGATTAAAAATTTCTATCGTACTTGTGTTATCTTTTGTAGTCATCTATAATATAACCACAAATTAACTATTTGTAAAATAACGATTTTATATATCCGTTATAAATTATATTAATAGAAAAAGGTGGGATTCTTTTGTTTGAACTATTAAAAACATTCGTTGTCGTTTATGAAACTAGGAATTTTAGTGTTGCCGCCAAACAAATGTTTAAGACCCAGCCAACCATCTCCGTCCAAATTCAAAAATTGGAGACCGAGTTAGGGTTCAAACTCTTTGAACGCAAAGGAAAACAATTGATTCTACCCACGAAACAAGCAGAATTCTTGTACCCTAAAGTGGTGGATTCGTTAAATTCGTTAGCTAGTGTCTTTGCACAAGCTAAAAATGCCAAAAATTTCAAGACGGACTGCGTATTGGCTTGCTCCAATACAACTGGTGTTCACCTACTCCCAACGATCATGGGCCAGCTGATCGAACACTTTCCATTCATTGCTTTCGAAATCAAAATCATGAATTCTCAGGAAGTCATTGATGCCGTGGAAGCCAACAAAGCCCATATCGGACTGATCGAAAAAGCCATCGTCTCTCCTTTGATCCAAAAAGAGTTCGTCTATAAAGACGAACTTGTTCTAGCAGGAGATATTGATTCCGATTTCTGGATCCTCAGAGAGAATGATTCCGGAATGTACTATATCAATGAAACGTATCTTTACTCGAATCATTTGAACCCGCAGATCATTAAAGCCAACAATAGCGAAATGATTCTAGCACTACTGGAGAATAACATCGGCAAGTCGATCATTTCCAAACTTGCCCTCACAGACACATTGAATTGGCAAGAACTAGCCCCAGAATACCGTTACCGAGACCTGTTTATTATCCAGAACGTCCAAAGCCCCTACCCAGAAACAGCCGCAGTTTATGATGTGATCAAAGACTTACTGATTCAGCTGTCGGAAGAGGCAGATGCATAAGAAAACAACACAAAAAGCAGCTCACCTACTGATGAGCTGCTTTCAGACTGTAGACAAAAGCTGTTCCAAACTCGTAACTCGAGCTTGGAACAGCTTTTTATCTACTTCGTTTCGA
>NZ_JBDGBK010000056.1:0-20351 GCF_040910045.1 Enterococcus sp. RTP21361st1_A6_RTP21361_211029
CGTTTTCATAAATCTATTATAAAAGAAAAGACTGTAGACATCATCCATAAAATGGACTTTGTCTACAGTCTGAAGCAAAGACCACTGGTCTTCGCTTAGGAATGTTTTGACACATTGATTCGATTGATTGCACGATGCAAAGCAACAGTCGCACGTCGTAATTGGTCGATATCTTCCACTTGTTTTGCTTCTTCGATTTGCTTTTCGGCACGCTGTTTGGCACGTTCAGCACGAGAAACATCGATATCACGATCACGTTCAGCACTATCGGCTACAATTGAAACTACATTGTCCCGCACTTCCATGATTCCGCCATTGACAGCGATCCAATCGACGTGAGTATCGGAATCGATCCGTTTCACTCGAACTTCATCGATAGCCAAAGGCACGATGATCGGCGCGTGTTGCGGTAAGATCCCGATTTCTCCATCTGTCGTTCGTGCAACCACGATTTTGGCATGGTGTTCATACACCAAACCAGCAGGTGTCACCACATTAACCGTTAAAAATTGATCCATGAGGTTCCCCTCTTTCTCTATGGTTGCTTATTAATAACCTAGTGCTTTTGCTTTTTCAATTACATCTTCGATTCGACCTACACTTCGGAAGGCTTCTTCAGGAAGATCATCGTATTTACCTTCTAAAATCTCAGCAAATCCTTTGATGGTTTCTTCAACTGGCACATAAGAACCTGGTTGTCCTGTAAATTGTTCCGCTACGTGGAAGTTTTGTGATAAGAAGAATTGGATTCGACGCGCACGCGCTACGAGAGTCTTTTCTTCATCTGACAATTCATCCATCCCTAAGATCGCGATGATATCTTGCAATTCACGGTAACGTTGCAACGCATGCTGAACTTCGGTTGCTACTTCATAGTGTTTTTCCCCTACGATTTCAGGAGCTAATGCACTTGATGATGAAGCCAATGGATCTACCGCAGGATAAATCCCTTGTTCAGTCAATTTACGTTCCAAGTTCGTTGTCGCATCCAAATGGGCAAATGCAGTTGCTGGCGCTGGGTCAGTATAGTCATCGGCTGGCACATAGATGGCTTGAATCGATGTTACAGATCCTTTTTTCGTAGAAGTGATTCGTTCTTGTAATTGACCCATTTCAGTTGCTAGAGTTGGTTGATAACCAACGGCTGATGGCATCCGGCCTAACAAGGCAGATACTTCAGAACCCGCTTGTGTGAAACGGAAAATATTATCGATAAACAAGAGCACATCTTGACCTTCAACGTCACGGAAATACTCAGCAATGGTCAAACCAGTCAAAGCAACCCGCATCCGGGCACCTGGTGGTTCATTCATTTGACCGAAAACCATGGCTGTCTTTTCGATAACGCCTGATTCTTTCATTTCATAATACAAGTCATTACCTTCACGCGTCCGCTCGCCAACACCGGTAAATACTGAAATTCCCCCATGCTCTTGAGCGATATTGTGAATCAATTCTTGAATCAATACGGTTTTACCAACACCGGCACCACCGAACAAGCCGACTTTACCACCTTTTAAGTAAGGAGCTAATAAATCGATAACTTTGATCCCAGTTTCAAGGATTTCTGTACTTGTTGACAATTCATCGAAATCTGGGGCTTTTTTGTGGATACCACTACGTTTGGCATCTTCTGGGAATGGTGCTTCCAAGTCGATAGTATCGCCTAGTACATTAAATACTCGGCCTAGAGTATCTGTTCCTACAGGGACAGAGATTGAGGCACCTGTATCGATGACTTCCATTCCTCGTTGCAAACCGTCTGTAGATTCCATTGCGATGGTGCGGATCACACCATCCCCTAGTTCTAAAGCGGCTTCCAATACTACTTTTGTTTTTTTCTCGTCTTTTTTGTAAACGATCAACGCATTGTTGATATCTGGTAAGGATTGGTCTAGAGAGAATTCCACGTCGACAACGGGACCAATGACTTGAACAATCTTGCCTGAACTCATTCGTATTCCTCCATTCGTTCTCGAAATTATTCTAACGCGGATGCCCCCGCAACAATTTCAGTAATTTCTTGGGTGATTGCTCCTTGACGCGCCCGGTTATAAGAAATCGTCAAATCCCCAATAATATTTTTGGCATTATCTGTTGCCGTCTTCATCGCAGTCATTCCAGCAGCATGCTCTGCTGTTTTGGCATCGACAATGGCACCATAAATCAAGCTTTCAGCATATTGCGGCAACAACTGATCCAAAATTGCTTCTCTTGAAGGCTCAAACAAATACTCTTGTTCATAGCTTTCTGCTTCTTCTGGATCCAAATCTGAGATAGGCAGCATTTTTTCCACGCGAAATTGGCTCGTCAACGAATTGATGTGATGGTTATAACAAACATATAGTTCATCAAATACTTCATTTTGATACATCGTTGTAGCTAAGGTAACAATTTTACGCACTTCGTCAAAACTTGGCTGATCGGAAAGATTTCTCAACTCATAAGCTAACTTGATTCCTCGTGTTTTAAAGAAATCTGCTCCTGTCGCACCGATGGCGATCATAACATATTCTTCATCTTGAGCATGATCTTCGTCCAGCATCGTCATCATTTGTTTCAAAATCGAACTGTTGTAGCCACCGACTAAACCGCCATCTGAAGTAATGACGATATAGCCAGTGCGCTTTACAGGACGACTAACAAGCATACTGTTGTAATTGACGCCCTCTTTAGGTCCAGCAGCTGCAAGATCTGAGAGTTGTTGCGCAGTAAGGTGAGTAACGATCTCACGCACTTTCGTTGCATAGACTTGAAATTGTTTTGAGTGTGCTTCTGATTTAGTCAATTTAGCAGCCGAAACCATTTGCATGGCGTTTGTGATCTGACTGGTTTTCTTGGTTGAGGCAATTCGTTGCTTGATCTCATTTAATGAAGCAGCCATTCATTCTCACCTCTTTTATGCATTTTGCATTGTTGACATTTTGTCTTGTGCTGAAACACGTGATGTATTTGCAGCCATGAAAATATCTTTGAATGCTTTGATTGTGTCATCTAATAAGCTTTCTTCTGGCAAGTCTTTCGTTGCACGAATCGTTTCAAACACATCTGCTTGATTTGCTTCAATGTATTCAAACAATTCTGCTTCAAAGTCTAATACTTTATTTACTGGCACACTGTCAAGGAATCCGTGCGTCAATGCATATAAAATAACCACTTGTTTTTCAACTGCTAATGGTTCATGCAGTTTTTGTTTCAAAATTTCAACAGTCCGACGTCCACGATTCAATTTTGCTTGAGTAGCGGCATCTAAATCAGAACCAAATTGCGTGAAGGCTTCTAACTCGCGGTAACTTGCCAAGTCCAAACGCAATGTTCCAGCCACTTTCTTCATCGCTTTGATTTGTGCAGAACCCCCAACCCGTGAAACGGAAAGTCCGGCAGCTACGGCAGGGCGAACACCTGAATAAAACAGGTCATTTTCTAAGAAAATTTGTCCGTCTGTAATGGAGATCACGTTGGTTGGAATATAAGCAGAGATATCTCCTGCTTGGGTTTCAACGAATGGCAAGGCAGTCATTGAGCCTCCGCCTAGTTCATCACTTAATTTTGCAGCCCGTTCCAATAAGCGAGAATGCAAGTAGAAAACGTCCCCTGGGTAAGCTTCACGACCTGGCGGACGACGAAGTAGTAAGGAAAGTTCCCGATAAGCAACGGCTTGTTTTGATAAATCATCAAAAACGATCAAAACGTGTTTACCGTTATACATGAATTCTTCACCCATTGCTGCTCCAGCATAAGGGGCGATATATAATAGTGGTGCAGGTTGAGAAGCACCGGCTGATACCACGATCGTATAGTCAAGCGCACCATAACGGCGCAATGTTTCTACTTGTGCACGAACCGTGGAATCTTTTTGACCGATCGCTACATAAATACAGATCATATTTTGACCTTTTTGGTTGATGATCGTATCGATTGCGATGGTTGTCTTCCCTGTTTTACGGTCACCAATGACCAATTCACGTTGTCCGCGTCCGATTGGAACTAAAGCATCAATGGCTTTCAATCCAGTCTGCATTGGTTCTGAAACGGATTTACGTTGCATAACACCAGGTGCAGCTGCTTCTACCGGACGAGATTTATCTGTATCGATTGGACCTAAGCCATCGATTGGTTGTCCTAACGGATTCACTACTCGTCCAATCAAGGCATCCCCAACAGGAACTTCCATGATTTTTCCAGTACGTTTTACTTTGTCACCTTCACGAATGGATTCAAATTCACCTAAGATGATGATCCCTACATCGTTGGATTCCAAGTTTTGGGCCATACCGTAAGAACCGTTTGAAAACTCAAGCAATTCTCCACTCATCGCATTTTCTAATCCGTGAGCCCGGGCGATCCCATCCCCTACGTATGTGACTGTTCCAATTTCTTCTACAGAAAGTTCATTTTGATAATTTTTGATTTGTTCTTTGATCAAGGCACTTATTTCTTCTGCTTTGATGGCCATCCGATTCACCTCTTATCTCTTGTTTATCTGCCGATCTGTTGTCGCAGATAATCCAGTTGGCTCTTAATACTACCGTCGATCACTTGATGATTGGCTTCCACGATGACTCCACCTAAAATGGCTGGATCAACTTTTTCTGAAAGCACTGCTTTCTGGTAGCCGAGCGTCTGTGCGATTTGTTTCGACAATTGTTCTTTTTGACTTGACGACAATGCAACTGCTGTGGTCACCGTACCACTGACTAAACCTTGCTGCTCGTCATAGCGGCGTTCATACTCATCAATGATCAGCAATAGGTCGTCCATACGATTATATTCATACACGATCTCAAGAAAATTTTTGACTAATCCATCAAAGTTATTAAATAACTGATCAACAAGTTTTCTTTTTTCATGAAGATCCAAACGATTATCGGTCACGATTTGGCCAAACATCGGAATCTCTTGATAAATCTGACGTAGTGTCATCAACTCATGATAAACAGCTTCAGCTCGTTGTTCTTCCATCGCCAATTCGAACAACGCCTTGCCATAGCGTTTACCTACAGTAAATTTATCGAGTTTCATTGACTGAACCTAATCCTTCGATATATTGATTAATTAAAGATTCATGATTTTCGGGAGTCAATTCACGGCCCAAGATTTTTTCTGCGATTTGAAGTGAAAGATCTGCAACATCATCTTTGACTTCTTTTAACGCAGCTTCTTTTTCAAGCGTGATATCTGAGTGAGCTTTTTCTTTCAAACGAGAAACTTCTTCTTTGGTCTCGTTCAAAATATTTTGGCGACTCAATTCTCCGCTGTCTTTGGCGCTTTTGATGATCTCCGCAGCTTCTGAATGGGAACTGGCCAATTTTTCTTGGCGTTCTTTTTCCAGTTTCGCTGCATTCAAGCGGGATTGTTCCGCTGAATCCAAATCATTGGCGATTTTTTCTTCCCGTTTTTGCATCATGCTACTAATGGCATCCCATGCAAAGTGTTTCAACAAGAATAGCAAAAGAAGAATTGAGCCGCTGACAAGAATAATATTGCCAAGCATAGCATTTTTTACTTCTGCTAGAACCAAGTGATTTAGCATAACGACTCTTCCTTTCTGAAAGTAATTCTCTCATTTAAAAAAGCAAAAACGAGTGCATTGTTCGTTTCTGCCTTTTTCACGTTTAGCCTTGGAAGACTAATAGCAACGCGATAACTACCCCCAAAATAGGCACAGCTTCGACTAGCGCTACCCCGATAAACATTGTTGAACGTAATTGACCTGACATTTCAGGTTGACGTGCCATTGATTCGATCGTTTTGGTGATTACTTGTCCGTTACCATAACCTGCACCAATTGCTGCTCCGATAATTGCTAATCCTGCTCCGATGAAATTCATATTGTTTTTCCTCCTAAAAGTGTTTGTTTTGATTAGTGTTCCGCCACGATTTTGTGGCTCATAAATACCATGGTCAATGTGACAAATACATAGGCTTGGATGGCGCCTATAAACAATGAGAAGCCAATCCAAATCATTTCAAGCGGCATCGCGATAGGCAATGACCACCAACCTAGACTTGTGAACATATTCGCTATCAACCCTAACAAGACCTCTCCAGCAAAAATATTCCCATAAAGCCGTAAGCCCAAAGTAATAACATTTGTAAATTCTTCGATAATTTTCAATGGTAATAAGAAACCAACTGGTTTCAAGTAAGAATTGATCATAAAGTTTTTGAAACCAAGCGTTTTGATACCAAAGAAATGTGTCAAACTAATAACCATAAGTGCAAGTGTCAAGGTGACAAAAGGATCCGCTGTGGGACTCTTCCATAAAGAGACATCATCAGCTGTCACGATCTTTGTGACCAGCCCAATTTCATTCGCCACAAACACAAAAAGAAACATTGTTACACCCAGCAAATGAAAGTTGTTCACTTGCGATCCTGGTATATTGTCAGCTACGATTCCGCGAACAAAATCAATGACCCATTCAATAAAGTTCTGTTTCCCTTTTGGCTTCATTTGCAAATTTCGTGTACAAATGAACACCACCAAAAAAACAATTATACAAGAAATGATTGTCATCATTGCTACAGTTCCATCAAACCAAATCGGACCGATGTGAAACATAAGCGATTTTTCATCCAATCTTTCTCACCTCTTTTCCTGTCATCTCCAGAAAATATCTGGTGTTACAATGCGTTTCCTCTCATAACAATCGGTATCATACCACCACGACAAGAAAATTTCAAAGTATTTTCAAGAAAATTAGACAAAAAAGTTTTTCTGCCAAAATTCGAAAAAAAAATTAATTGAAACACTGTCGTGAAATTTCATGAAAAGCTTGGTACATCAGTACCTTTGCCTTAAATGCTACCAAATTTTTCCCTAATCTCAAAGCAATACACTTTAAATGATTCTAAAAGAACTTCTTAGAAGATTAAAAGTTTCTAAGAGCACGATCAATTTGCCGTTCCTGATCTTTTCGTTTTAGGGTTTCTCGCTTGTCATATTCGCGTTTTCCTTTGGCTAAGCCGATCAAAACTTTGGCATAACCATCTTTGATATAAACTTTTAGCGGAACAATGGTCATTCCTGTATTTTTGCTTTCACCGATCAACCGAGCAATCTGCTTTTTATGCAGTAACAATTTTCTTGTACGCAAAGGATCATGATTAAAAATGTTCCCCTGTTCATAAGGACTTATATGAACATTATACAAATAGGCTTCTCCATTACGGATACGAACAAAGCCGTCTTTTAGATTGATCCGACTGTTGCGGATCGATTTGATCTCAGTCCCTTGCAGCACGATCCCTGCTTCGATCGTATCAAGTATCGTGTAGTCATGACGAGCTTTTTTGTTTTGGGCAATTAGTCTGCCCTCTCCCTTAGGCAACGGTCATCCCTCCTACTTTTTCTTAATTCCTTTATAGAAAGGTTTCTTTTTTGAATTTCCGTTTTTTTTCTTTTTACGAGAAGATTTTCCCCGTAAATTTTCTTTTTTCTGTCGATCTGAGGTTTGTCTTCGCTGTTTGTTTTCTTTATTTTGCTTATTTTTAGGCTGTTGGATTCGTACGACTTCTTCTGCTTCAATCAATTCAAAATCGATTTCGCGAGTCTCTGGATCCGCTTTGATCACTTTGATGCGAACTTTTTGTCCGATCTTAAACGTTTGCCCAGTACGTTCACCTACTAATGCGAGGTGGTTTTCCAAGTAATGGAAGTAATCTTGTTTCAATGCAGTAATATGGATTAACCCTTCGATGGTATTCGGCAACTCCACGAAAAGTCCGAATTTTACTACTGAACTAATAATCCCGTCAAACTCTTCTCCTACTTTATCGGCCATAAATTCAGCTTTTTTAAGAGCATCTACTTCACGTTCTGCTTCCACTGCTCTTCGCTCCATTTGTGAACTGTGTAAAGCAATATCTGGAAGGTTCTGCTCCCACTTTTCTTGATTGCTTTCTGACGGATCAGTACTGTATGAACGAATCAGCCGATGAACGATCAAATCGGGGTATCGGCGGATCGGTGATGTGAAGTGGGTATAGTAGTCTGCAGCCAGTCCATAATGCCCATAGTTATCTTCAGAATATTTTGCTTGTTGCATACTTCGCAACAGCATGGTGTTGACCACCATCGCTTCAGGTTTATCTGCAACATCTTCCACGACTTTTTGTAGATCTTTGGGCGTGATGGAGCCTTTTGTCTGCTTGACAACAATTCCTAACGCAGAAGCAAAATCAAAAAAGCGCCGCATTTTTTCTTCTTTTGGTTCTTCATGGATCCGATAAATGAACGGCAATCGACGTTTGTTGAAATGCTCTGCCACTGTTTCATTAGCAGCCAGCATAAAGGACTCAATCAATCGTTCGCCAACTCCTCGTTCGCGAAGAAGGATGTCCTGAGGATGCCCTGCTTCGTCAACCAATACTTTGGCTTCACGATCCTCAAAAGAAACTGCCCCCCGCCGAACGCGCATCGCTTCTAAGATTTGATGCAATTCAGCCATTTCCTTAAACATCGGAACAAGCGAGGCATAACGCGCCATTGTCTCAGGCTCTTGGTCTTCCAAGATTTCATTTACTGCTTGATAAGTCATTCGTTCTGTTGTTTGAATGATGCTTTGAAAAATCTCATGTTTGATCACTTTACCTGAAGAATCAATTTCCATCTCACAACTCATTGTCAACCGCGGAACGTGAGGATTCAGTGAGCAGATACCATTTGACAGCCGCTGAGGGATCATAGGAATGACCCGATCGGTCAGATAGACACTGGTGCCTCGTTCAAAAGCTTCCTTGTCTAGGGCACTGTTTTCTGTCACATAATAAGAAACATCTGCGATATGGACCCCTAAGAAAAAGTTGCCGTTGGCTAATTTACGAACGGTGACCGCATCATCAAGGTCTTTCGCATCTGCCCCATCGATCGTGACAATCAATTGTTCCCGCAGGTCACGACGTTCTGGGAATTGTGCCGGATCAATGGCATCAGGAACTGCATCAGCTTCCGCTAATGTTGCTTCTTCAAACTTTGTCGGAATGCCGTTAGCTACGACGATCGACAAAATATCCATTCCAGGATCATTTTTATGACCAACTACTTTTTTGACTAGTCCTTCCAAGCTTTTAGAGTAGCCTTTCTCCGGATAGTGAGTGATCTCAACGATCACAATGCTGCCATCTACCGGACGAACGCCTTCTGCACCGATGAATACTTTTAACTCATTCATTTTTTTATCTTTTGGCTGAACGACTCCATAGAGGTCTGTTTCTTGGATCTCCGCTTCATCAAAGAGTGTAAACTCACCGACAACTTGTGTGACTGCCCGTTTGCGGATTTCAACGACTTTGCCCTCTGCCCCTTTATCGGAAAAAGGATCAGCAGCATGAAGTATGTCGATAGCAACTGTATCTCCATCCATCGCATAGCCAGTCGATTCTTTAGGAATATAGATGTCTTCTTCTTCATCGATACTCACAAATCCAAAGCCTCGTTCGTTTGCTCGGAATGTTCCTTCAACTAAGACTCGCTGCATTGGCAATTTGACTTTGCCTTTCTTATTGAAGAGAATGCTCCCCTCTCGTTCCATTGCGGCTACTGTTTGAACAAGATTTTTGAAATCCTCGCTTTTTTGCAGTTGCAATGCTTCGGCAATTTCTTCCATGGAAAAGCTTTTCTTGCGGCTTTCTTCCATGAACTGAATAATTTTTGTTTTAATCGTCTCTTTCATTTTTTACCCTTCCCAAGCGAGGCTTTCCAGAAAAGCCCAAACATCTTGTTCTAATTTTTTTCGTTCTGGGCCGACAGTCACTACATGTCCACTATGTGGATACCACTGTAATGTGTAGGGCACATGAGACAATGCTGCTGCTGTGCGAAAAACCGTCTGGGGATCGATCATACGGTCTCTTCCTGCTTGTGCAAGAAAAACAGGCACATCGATCGTGTCAAGATTAGTTGCTGTTTCTTGCCCAATCGATTCAATTTCTAGCAGCTGAGCTCTGACTTGTTGCGGTACGCGAGCCAAAATAATTTGCTGCTCTTCAGATGAATAAGAAGAGTATTGCAGAATCATTTCTGCATATTTTTCAAAATTTCGCGGCACATCATTCTTTGTTTCAAAGAGCGGTGAACAGAATAGCCCACCACCGATTAGCGCAGGTTCCGCTTGTGTCAAACTGTTCATGGCAAAGATGCCTCCCATTGACAATCCCAGCACAGCAATTTTTTGGTAACCTTTTTCTTTCAAAAATTCAATCGCTGCTTTGGCATCTGCTCGCCATTGTTGAATTCCTTGATTCAAAATATCTTCAGGATTTGTTGTCCCATGACCCGAAAACATCGGTGTATAAACAGTATACTCTTTTTGTTCTAAAAACCGACAAAGCATCCGCACATCATTGGGACTACCAGAATAAGCATGGAACAAAATCACTGCCCGATCTCCGTGGGGAGCAAACACTGGTTTTGGTTGGTTAAAATTCTTCATTTCTTCGTTTCACCTCACGTCCAATTCTACCATAGTTCGATGATTTCAACGATAAATGCGTTCATAAGATTTTTGGCAAAGAAAAAACCCCTCGCAGCCGAGAGGTTCCAAATTTCATCCAATTATTTTGATGACAAATAGGCCAAAAGAAATAGCAAGACCATCCATACAAAGCCTAAAATGGCAGTTGAACGTTGCATTACCGCTTCAAATCCACGCGCTTTTTGTTTACCGAACAATTGGTCTGCTCCACCCGTAAACGCGCTGGCAGCACTATTTTGTTTGCTTGGTTGCATCATAATCGTAATAACCATGATCACAGAAATCACAATCACTGCTGCTAATAATATATTGTACACGATAGCTCCTCCTTGCTTGCTAGAATCGTCCTTCTAACTCTACCACATTCGGGACCTTTTTTCCAGTATATTTTATTGATGCTATGGCGATGTTCCCTGCATCCAAACAAGACACCTACTAAATCCCAGAACAAAAAAAGACACTAGCCGTACAGCAACATAAAGATCGTTGTTGCACGACTGTTGTCTCAATCATTTTCTACCGAAATTCAGCGAGCCAATACATCATCATATTCTGATTTTTCTTTGAACTCTTTGACAGCGAATGAACAAACTGGCATGATTTTTCGATCTTCGCGGCGCGCTTTTTCTACCACCGCATTCAGTAACTTTTGTGCTAACTTCTGACCGCGATACGCAGAATCAACAAATGTATGATCAACCACCAACACATCGTCTGGCGCCTCTTGCCAGGTGATTTCTCCTATTTCCTTGCCGTCATCGTATAAGGCAAAACGTTTGTTTTCTTCTTTGATTTCCATTTTTTCACATTCCTTTCTAGTTAAAAAAATTCAAATGCACTATTACTCTGTTGCCTGGATAAATTGTAGAATAGTCGGCCAATATTCTGGACTTTCTGTGACCGCTTGAAGATGGCCCATCTTTGGAAAAATGACTCGTTTTTTCTCCCCAGCAGTTGCTTCCATCAATGTGTCTGTTTCTTCTGCTGAGACAAATGGATCTTCAGAACCATGTAAAAATAAAACAGGTAAATGGTTACTGCCTAGTTGGCGTGTGACAGAGATCTGTAGAAATGGGTACCCTACTAATTGTTTACTGTAACGATTTGCCATACGCAGGAACCGTTTGACGGGTAATCCAGAAAGACGCGGTAAATTGGCTCGTATCAAACTATAGATCGAGGTATAGCTGCTGTCTGCAATCAATCCTCGAACTTGAATAGGCAATACTTCTCCACTCGCTAAGAGGACTGTTGCGGCCCCCATCCCTTGACCATACAAGAAAATCTGGCATTGCGCATCTTTTTCAACTAATTTCTCGATCCAGAGAATCAGATCTAAGCGATCCAACCAGCCTAACCCGATTTGAAGCCCTTCACTTTGCCCGTGTCCGCGAAGATCTGGCACTAAGACATTGTGTCCGGCTTGCCACAAGCGTTCCGCGGCATCTTGACAATCGACTTGTCCAGAACTGCGATAGCCATGAAGACAAATCACCCATGTTTTGGCACACTGATCAAAGACCCGTGCATGTAACAGAACATCATCCGTTGCAGTAAGGGTACATTCGGACCCTTCTTGCCAGAAAGTTGAAGGTGCTTCCTGTGATCGCTGTCCCGAAGAAACAAGTTGTTTTCTGCCTTCTTTTTCATACCAATGGTTATTGCGCATGATCAGAGCAGATACAAAATAACGTACACCTTTTTTTAGGACTGCAGTTCGGTAAATATAGTATAACCCAGCAATCAGTCCAATAAGTACAATTATCAGCCAAAGCATAGGATCCCTCCCTTGACTCTAGTGTACCATCTGCACAGCAAATGAGCCAAAAATTTAAACAGATTTTAGGTGTCCTTATAAAATAACCAGTAATCAAAAACCTTTGAGAAAAAAACATTTCTGAACCAGATAAATTGATTTTCCCCAAAGATTTTTTTTACGGTGACGGTAGCTGAAGATACCAGCAATCAGAAAGAGCAAACCTCCGAAGAAGATTAAAGCACAGAATGATCCTTCATTCATCTGCGACAGTTTGGCTGATAGATGATTGCCGATGACCAATTCTTGCCCTATTCGAGTATCGGATTTAAGCAAAAAAATCCAACCACGAGAAAAAGAGAATCTTGATCGTTTATCGATCAAAATTCTCTTTTTCATTGCTAAATGGAAGGCTCCTTGTCATCATTGATCAAGAATTTAAGCAATTCTGACTGTTCTGCAAAAATTGCTTCCACAGATGAGCTTCAATAATGACTCTTTTGCTCGGTAACTTCTGATAGCTCGGAATCAATTTGGTTAGTTGATTCGACGTACTCTTCGGTTGGTCTTGCCAGAACAATTCCCCAAATAAATACATTCCCAGCGCATTTTTATTATTAAACACTTTACAAGATAGCCCCATTTTAGCTAATACCTGATTCACTGTGTTTTCATTGATCGTTCCTGCAGAAATATCCCGGATCAGTATTGTATCCGCATATTGAACATCCTGATCACTATTGACATAATCAATGAATTGATCCGTCAAAGCCGTCAGCTCTTTTTTAACGATTTCGGTTAAATCGACGGTCTGACGTCCATTGATCGTCACAATAAATGGATTGTTCTTCTTCGTTGTGACCAGCATATCGTAGATTACCCCAGCATCCAAATCAAAAGTTGGCGTGGGATGATTTCCCTCATTTTCTTGGTAAGCTTGTACCACGTTGCCGGCTAATTCATACAAGCCGTCTGTAACTTTTGTACTTTTGATCAGTTCGCCATTTTCATAACTGTCACAAG
This sequence comes from Enterococcus sp. RTP21361st1_A6_RTP21361_211029, assembly GCF_040910045.1. Lineage (NCBI taxonomy): Bacteria > Bacillati > Bacillota > Bacilli > Lactobacillales > Enterococcaceae > Enterococcus > Enterococcus sp. RTP21361st1_A6_RTP21361_211029. The sequence continues at coordinate 13,258 of NZ_JBDGBK010000056.1, forward strand.
TTAGATAATGATCATTAATCTCAAACACATAAGTCAATCCCGCCAGAATTTCTTCAACGCCTAACATTAAATGAATATCGTTTCGTCTACTTTCAAAAATCACAGCCAGCGATTTGGGAATCAGTTTTACTCGTTCGATTCGTATCCGATAGTGGGTACCATTAACGACTGTCTCGAATTCATCTGCCAGTTGCCTCTCGATTTCTGCCAGCTGGTCAAAACTTTCTGTTGCTACGCCAATGCACAATGAGCAGCTAAAGCAATCCTTTGCAATTTCAGTGAAAAGCGAGGTTCTCTTCTCTACTAAATAAGAAAGTATCGTTTTGATATATGTCTTAAAATTTTGGTCTCCAATGGCTGCCAATGGATTTCCAAAGGTTTGGTAAGCCTTCGAACGTCGACTATATAACTTGTCGAAGCCCCAAGTAATTTCTTGCTCGCTTCCCCCGAGAAGAATTCGTTCCCCAACTTTGTTTTTGGAGTGGGTCGGTTCATTATTCTTTCCTAAAAGATACTGCAGATTATTTTTTTTGACTTCTGAATAAACAGAACTTCTGACATCTTGATAACCATAGCCAACGACGCCTACTCGAAATTCATCAATGTCTAATGCAATGATTTTGTCCACACTAATCCTCCTAACTTCCCTATTTGTCATGATTTCTTGCTCCCCAAACATTCTGTTGTTGTTTCAGCCGCTACTCTTTTGTCTCCGCTTGAATAAAGAATGCATTTGACAGTTCTTGTATTTTCTTCGCCTGTTCGTTGACTTCTGTTTCTAAAAAAAACAAATCGTTGAAAATCGCTTTTGTATTGCGTACATGTTCCAAAAGGTCATTGACTTTGACCCGCTGCAAGTCAATTTTTTGGCAGAGATCTCTCAGCTCATCTTGACTGTTCTTCAGAATAAAAAAATCGCGATACCCAATGGTGGACTGTTTTTTTTCTGAGATCATTTGCTTTAATCGCTCAATTTTACTATCCCGTTGTTCGATCGTTTGATTCATCTCTGCTAGCATCTGGTCTAGCTCGCTGATCTGGACGATTGCGGATAATTTCTTTGTGATCATCGATTGTGTCATTCTTGATTTGCCCCTTTGTTTAGGAGTATTTTTACTTCTGAATCCACTAGTGCAGTCCTAGTAAATATTCCCGATCGCAGTAAGCAACTAAATGAAACTGATTATTTGTCAACGAAATCACCTCTCCCCAGTTTATTTCCAGCTAACAACTATTAAGAATACAGTGTTTAACTATTGGATTTGATCAGTTGCCAGCTATAGCGACTCACTCATTTCTGCAACGTTTTCTGTTGGTTCGTTTTCCTCTGCACCTGTATTAGCTTCTACTTCTGTTTCTTCTAATGAACGCAATTCATGAATCAGCTCTTGACTCAATTGACTCACTTCGCTATCCTGTCTTTCTACGGTTGAGGTCAACATATCAATGATCTGATCGGTTTCATTCAAGAAATACGTCCGAAGCATTTGCTTTTCAACCTCGTAAGCAGAAAAGAGTTTTTCATAAATCATTTGCAATCTGTTTTGCTCTTCCTGTTGCTGCTCAAAAGACGCATTGAATTGTTTTTTTAACGCTTGGATCTCATTTAGATCGATGTCATTTTCTGACTTATTGATCATTGCTTTCATCTCTTGATTGATCTGAATCAATTGATCAATCAATTCTTTTTGTTGATGCAGGATGCGCTTTGCTTCCTCCTGCTCATTCTCAAAAGAGAGCATGGATCCGCTGTTTTCTTTGATTAATGACATGATTTGCTCATACAATTCATTGACCTTCATTTTCTTCATTTCGTCTTCATCCTTTCAAGACAACTTTGTCCATGCAAACATTCTTATTTGCCAATAGTTGATAATTCTTCTGATCCACTTCCACCCTATGGATGTAAGGGATGTGATCATCTAAAATACTCATTAAATTTCCTTTGATATTCCCTTTGCCATCAAGAGGCGACTCTTCTAGATACAGGGTATTTCTTGAATTAGATGTTGCTAAAGCGAACAATTCTAATCCCATGTATGAAATTCCCACGGTATCATTTTCTGTTAACCGCAAAGCTAACTGTTCCCGAATGAAATCAAGTGTTGTATTAAATTTCTGGGTTACCTTCAATGTTGCAGTATCACGAATCGTGACCAAGTTGATTGCTCCCTGATAAAAGTAATAATTCAAGATGCTTTGCTGCTGGTCATTGAAAAAAGCAATCTCTTGAACCTGATCGTTACAATAATAAATAGTTGAGAACAATTTCCCATCAGCGGCATATTCTTCAATGAAGTCTATCGTACCATCCGGATAGAAGTACCGTACCTCTTTGACATGTCTTCTAGTCATAGGGTATAAGCTCACTTTGCCTATTTCATCCCCGTCTGTAATCAACGAAATGGTACGATCTTCGTTCATATAGACTTCTGTACAATAAGCCGTTGGGACTTGGTTAAAAAATAAAAAGGTTTCTGGATCGTGGCTCCGTTGTGTGACTTGATCTAAAATATTTATTCCCTGCACCGCTTCTTTTTGAAGCATCGCTTGAAAATTTGGACTTGGTGAGATAGACAACACTTGGTTTCCTTCTTTGATTCGTGATTTTTGTGTCATCCATATCCGGTCATTGGGTCGGATCACAGTGACTAATTCATAATGCATCGATCAACTCACTCCATTTCTCTGCAATTATCGAGTCTTGAAACATCCGGACAGACTTGCGGGTGTTGGCTTTAAGTTGGTTTAAATCAGTAGCGACTAACTGACGAATTCCTTCTGTTAGTTGCTGGACATTGTAGGTATCATCATTTCTGGAAAAGTCTTTCAAATACCCATTGACCCCTTCTTTGATCAACTCCATCGCCCCAAAACGTGCCTTGTACGTCACAATTGGTAATCCCGCATTCAATGCTTCGATATAGGTCAATCCAAATCCTTCTGAAAAAGAGCCAGAAATAAAGGCATCATAATTGGGATATACCTCATTGATCGCATGGGAGTGGCCTTTTAATTGAATATATTCTTCTGCATTTAGCTCCTTGATTATTGCATTCAACTTGCTTTCTTCTCCACCTTGACCATAGATATCTAAAGAAAGCGTTGGATGTTCTTTTTTTGCTGCAGCAATTGCACGTATCACAAGATCAATGTGCTTTTCTGATGCCAAGCGAGAGACCGTCACAAACTTCTCCGCCTGTTGTTTGCCTTTTTCAAATGATTCTTCTGTCATATCGCGAATCCCCCCCACAGGGATCGTCACAATTTTTTCGGATTCGTTTGGAAAATCGATCAGTAGATCTTGTCTCTGCAATTCTGTCGCAACAACGATGTGAGTAACTTGCTCTAAATGCGTCAATGCATATTCATAATAATTGTTCCAAAGAGGCGCACGAGGTACATCACGATCAGATAAATGATCAGCATGTACTATTTCGATCAATTTGATTTCTGGAGGACAATAATCATATAAGGCGGCCTCACTTTCTTCTCCTCGATCAATGATGATAGTTTTGGTTTCTGGGAACTCTTCCATCAATTGTTTAAAGAAAAAGCGTTGCAGCAAGACTTCATTTCTAAAGAAGCGATGTTTGCCCTTAAAAGCAAACAAGTGAATATTCGTCATCACTCTTCCTCGATGAGGATCATTGCGATAGCTGTACATGATTTTTCTTTGATTCGTTCGATAGTCAAAAATCTCTACCCGATAATCTGAAACTAGCAATAACCCTTCTTTTTTTCGGCTAGGGGATTTTTCCATGTGCTCAACGATTTTCAATCCTGATGATGTGATGGTTTCTTTAATCCTATGCGTGTTCGTGGCGTCTACCAAGAGATCCTGTTTCGCGGTAAAATTCGCTTTAGCTCCTTGTCTTAAATAGTCACCTTCTAGGGCAAAATATTCCCACATGGAGATGACTTTATTGTCTGGTATCTTCCAAGCTGCCATCGCTTCATGAAGATTCTTTACTAATTCCATAAAAATATATTTATACGGAATATTTTTTCTATCAAAACAAGCAGCACGGTAGAACTGTGCATGTTCCACACCAGAATTGCCGGTTCCCATTGCTTTATTTACAAAAAAATTCATGATGTCCCCCTTTTATTTAGATTGATTTTTTTCTATTTTCTTTTAAATTTTCTAATACATTCAGTGCCCTTCGATTAAGTACGATTTTTTTCTGCAAACGATGCATAAGCTCAGTTGACTCAGTTTCTTTGTTTGGTTTTGCAAATAATAAAGCCAGTATAGAAAAATCATCGTGATAACAGGATTCCAGTAAAGAAAAATTTTGTCCCATTTTAAGGGTGATTTGATCAGGATTATCGATTCGCTGATAGATTTGTTCAAACAAAACTTCCAAAAACGATGAAGCAGCCGTAACACCGGGCTCAATAAATAATCCCGCTTCACAATCAGGAAGTGAATATTTTTTGACATAACTATTCTGTTTTTCGAATACGACCGATAATGCAGCACTTTCCCCCACCAACGGAGTAACTGCAACAATGTTTGCTCCTGAGTTTGCTCCTATAGGAACCACCGCCAAAGCTTGGTTCTCCTTAGTGGATAAAACCAATTCCTTAAAAAGAATCTGTTGGTGCTTTTTGTTTACCATATGAATTTGGTAATCAGTGGCGTTTTGTGGAAAACGGAAGCTCTCCTGGGTTGTTTCGAAGACCAGTTTTTCAAGAAAAAAGCCGTCTTTATCAAAAAAATCCACCAGCAGCTGGACTGCTTCTTTACGATCGAATTCAGCATGAAGTGTTAACTCGTACTCGTGTCCAGGCAGCAACATCGGCAACATAGGTGATTTTCGACTACTGTGAAATTCTGTTTTCGAATACCAGGACTTAATACTGACGCCAGGAGGCATCAGAGGTGAAGAATAAGCGACGTCACCAGAGGATGTGTAGGCTATTTTTGCGCCATAATTGTAATTATCATTAAAGTCGATCCCCCACTTGATACGGTACATGCGATTCATCGACTCCCCCATTTCTTATAAAATTTTCTTGATATTCCGATGAAATGTATGCACAAGAATATTCTTGTATTGTTTCAAAAACCAATTGTTGATGGCGGGACTATTGTCGTTATGACGGCCTATCATGCCTTTATATAGAACACGAGTCATGGGAAAATTGCTTTTTAGAAATTCAAATAACATTGGAAATGCCTCCATGTCATAATCGTCTTGTTTCATGTAGGCGATAGCAAATGTCGTTTGCCTGTAGTCTCCACTTTTAAACTTTTCCCAGAAACGTCCATTCAATTGACTACTTGCTTCTTCTGAAACAAAGCCAATATTGTAAAGCAGCATATCCAATGAAGTTGGAAATCCTGTTGGCCGATTGATGCGTTCATTGAGTGCAATAGATCCAAGATTCGTCAACGGTTTCCCCACGATGACACTGTTTGGACTCAAATCACTCGCATAATAAAGAGCGCCAAAAGTGCCCATCGACAATCCAGACAAAATGAGATCCGATTTTTGAAATCCCAACAATGCTAGTTTTTCTAATATGATTGTTACGATTTCTTGTTCAAATTTCTGGCTGCCTAGATAGAAATTTCCTCCTTCTAGACGGGGGTCACCAATCAGCAAAAAAGGACAGCCCATGCTCCCCATCATTCCACGTCCTTCGAATCCTTCAGCAGAGCGATATCCGGAAAAATAAACCGCTAATGGAGGTTTTAGGTCTCCTGGATTAAAGTAATAGATCACTTCTCCGCCCAGATGCTCATCATCCCGGATCCGGCCGCCCCCTGGAATCATGACACTTTCATCTGCCATTGCTCGTCGCAAGTGCATTTGTCCGATCGTAAATTGTCCTTGATTTCCTTTGGCATACAATGAGACGTTGATGTATGACTGTTGATCCAATTTGAAGTAAATCGGATCCCCATTTAGGATGCGATCGTGGGCGATCTCAATCACTTGAATGACCTGATTTGTGTTTTCTTTGATGAAAAAAAATTTGATCTTCAGTATCGCCTCTCCTTGGATATTTGCGATCTCGGGATAAAAACATGTCCGTTCCTCTTTAGGGATCAGGTTCGTCATTTTCCAAGTAGTGATTTGCTGATAATCTGGTGTCAATTGTGCCTTTACCTGACAAGCTGCATGTCCTTCTTTAGTGATTTGCAACGATACATCTTTATTAAATTTCATGTGATCCATCGATAACTTATATCCTTGCTGCTTCGCTGAAAATTGTTCATTGATGCTACTAAAAACATTTTCCAACTGTTGTTCATCAAACAGTTTTGCTGCTTTTAATGTGAAGAGCGCTTGAACTTCGGGAGACAGCTGACAGTTTTTTTCGTAAAAGATTTGATAGGCTGGCAGTTGTTCCAATAGCTCCTTGTCTTCAAGAATCAACGCATCTTTCTCTAGTAGAAAAAGGGCTCGATGGTACTTGCTGTTATATTTGTCTTTCTCGAACAGCTGCAGTTCCTGCTCATCTTTTCTGAAATCATAGGCTAACGGAAGCCATTGATAAACAAAGAAGAAAGCTGTTTTTGCCACTCTGAAGAAACAGCTGCAGCCGCAATATGGAATATCTTTATTTGTTTAGACGACGCCATAGAGCAGATCCCTCCATTGTTTGATGACATTTTCTTCGCTAAATCGTTCAATATAACTGATATTTTCTACTAGTGCTTGGTTCCAATTGTTTAAATCATCCATATAAAAAGCAATTGCTGGATCTAGGTCTCTGATTTGACCAATGATTTGCCCATTCTTTTGGTCATCAACATAATCGGTTTTCTTCCGAACGAGCTGAGGAATTCCTGCGCTTACTGCCAATGCTTGTTTCTGCACATCAACTTCAGCAGACAAATCAATATACAAACGTGTCTCATTAAAATCCTGTCGAATCGTCGTGAGGTGAGAATCCAATCGAAAGTGAATCCTGAAGTTGACATCAACTGCTTCTACCAGATTTCTCCAGTTTTCGCTTTCTCGAATCTCTTCAATCGCCTCTTCATCTGTTTTAAATAACGGGTATTCGGATTATCGTGTGGAACTCCCCAAATAAATAGATAATGTTTATCTTATCGTAAATCGGATAATAGTGTG
>NZ_JBDGBK010000057.1:0-20258 GCF_040910045.1 Enterococcus sp. RTP21361st1_A6_RTP21361_211029
TCGTTTTCATAAATCTATTATAAAAGAAAAGACTGTAGACATCATCCATAAAATGGACTTTGTCTACAGTCTGAGAGAATTCCCAGTACTTAACTGGAGAATTCTCTTTTTTTGATTCAATCAATTAACAATCAAAATTCAAACTATTTCTTACCATGTGCAGCGATAGCCCCTGTATCAAAAGCTTCTCGCATGTCTTTTTTAAAATGGATCCATTGTTGATGCAGCCAATTCATCTTCTCGCTCCTTTAGTTGGTTTTATTATAAGGAAAGGGCTAACAGTTGTAAAGTTTCGCTGGCTTTTTTATAATAATTTAAAGAAGGGGATGAACCCAAATGAAAAAACTCATTTACGTCATTAGTGATATCCACGGGATGTATGATCTTTTTAAAAAACTTTTATTGGATTACGATCCATCACTGCATCAGCTTGTTCTGATTGGGGACTTGAATGATCGAGGGCCACGAAGTAAAGAGTGTCTCTTGTTGGGTAAACAATTGGTGGAAGAGACAGGAGCGATTTATTTGCGCGGGAACCATGAAGAATATTTTCTGCAATTTTTGAACGCACCAGAAGACTGGTATTCCGCTTATGTCCGCAATGGAGGCAAGGAGACGATGGAAAGTCTTTTACATCCGGGAGCAACAGAAGAGTACTCGCCAACTGAGATTGCATTAATGATCCGGAGTCGCTACCGTGACTTAGTGGCGTTTTTGATGGCAAGGCCGCTTTCTTATGAATGGCAAAAATATCTTTTTGTTCATGCTGGTGTTGATTTGACCAAGAAGCATTGGCAGGATACTTCTGACCACGATTTTATCTGGATCCGAGAGCCATTTCATACTGGAGAAAATCATACGGGAAAAACAATCGTCTTTGGACATACCATCACACCCATGCTTCATGGTGACATGGAAACAACGGATTTATGGTTTCATGATAATAAGATTGGCATTGATGGAGGGGCTGTTTTTGGTGGTTCCGTTCACGGCGTGATTTTTGATGAAGACGGCATTGTACAAGATATTGAATATCAAAATTTAACCGGCCCTTGGCATCCAGACTTTTAAAAAACTTTTCTAATCATAGAGGAATCTATGCGTCATTATGACTATTGGGTCTAAAGGTCCTTGGAAAAAGATAGGGTATACAAACTATTTCCAAACAGATTAGTTAAGATGGATCCGCATAGTAAAAAGGAAACATCCATGCTTGGTAATAACTAAGGCTTTCGAGGACGTTGAAGAAAGATTTTGAATGTAGATGACACTTCCTGCTGATGATTCAGCGGAAGTGTTTTTTGCTGGTTTATACCTTGAGCTTTAATTTCGCACCTCATGTTCTGTATGTTCTGTTTTTAGCCTGTTACTTACGTCTCTTTTCTGAGGTGTCTTTTTTATGTTAAACTTTTTATGTTAAACTTAGAGCAGTTAAATTGAAAGGTGAACGAATATGGCAGAATTAAATCATGATGTGTTGCACTTACTAATGCAGGAAACCACATCTTACAATCAACGACAAATCACGAAAGTACTGGAACTGCTCCATGAAGGAAACACCGTTCCGTTTATCGCTCGCTACCGCAAAGAAATGACTAGCGGTTTAGATGAGGTACAAATTCGTGAAATTGAAGAGCGCTATCAATATCTGGAGAATTTGGAAAAACGCAAGCAAGAAGTTGCTCGGTTGATCGACGAACAAGGAAAATTGACTAGTGAATTGGCGCAATCGATTCAGCAAGCAACAAAAATGCAGCAGGTCGAAGATCTTTATCGTCCTTACAAACAAAAACGGCGTACGAAAGCAACTATTGCAAAAGAAAATGGCTTGCAGCCGTTAGCTGACTGGATAGCGGCATTTCCAACAACAGGAGATGTCTATGCAAAAGCGGCAGAATTTACCAATGAAGCCATCCCTGACCCTGAATCTGCGTTACAAGGTGCCCACGAGATCATTGCTGAAACCATTGGAGATGAGCCGATCTATCGTTCTTGGATCAGAAGTTATTTTGCAAATAAGGGAAGTTACACGAGTACACTTCGCGATGCTGAAAAGGATGAGAAAGGTGTTTATGAAATGTATTACGATTTTCAGCACCCCATCAATAAAATGGTTTCTCATCGTATTTTGGCAACGAATCGCGGTGAAAAAGAAGATGTTTTAAAGGTTGCCTTAGTCGTCGATGAGTCAAAAATCACTGATTATTTTGAACGGCAACTCATTAAGCACGCCAATTCACCAGCAACTCCATTTGTTCGTGAGGCTTATCTTGATGCTTATAAACGATTCATTGCACCATCGATTGAGCGGGAAATCCGCAATGAATTAACAGAGAAAGCAGATGAACAAGCAATTGCCATCTTCGGTGAAAACTTGCGAAATCTTTTGCTGCAGCCACCTTTAAAAGGAAAAATCGTCTTAGGGTTTGACCCGGCTTACCGAACAGGTTGTAAATTAGCTGTGATTGATGAAACTGGGAAAGTATTAGCCATCGAAGTTATTTACCCTCATAAACCGGCACCGATGAATAAACGCCAAGCAGCTGGTCCAGCACTGCAACGTTTGATCAATCGATACGGTGTCCAAATGATCGCTATTGGGAATGGGACGGCAAGTCGTGAATCAGAACAATTCGTTGCCGAACAATTGAAACAAATCGATCATGAAGTATTTTATGTGATTGTGAATGAAGCGGGTGCATCCGTGTATTCCGCCAGCCCAATCGCCCGTCAAGAATTTCCGGATCTGCAAGTGGAAGAACGCAGCGCCATTAGTATCGGGCGCCGACTCCAAGATCCTTTAGCTGAACTGGTCAAAATCGATCCTCAATCTGTAGGGGTTGGTCAATACCAGCACGATGTTTCACAAAAACGATTGAGTGACCAACTTGATTTTGTGGTCGAAACTGCCGTCAACCAAGTAGGGATCGATGTCAATACTGCTAGTCCTCAACTGCTGCAGCATGTCTCAGGATTGAATAAAACGACTGCACAAAATATTGTTGCTTACAGAGAAGAAAACGGTAGCTTCACGCAAAGAAGCCAATTAAAAAAGGTGCCTCGTTTAGGACCTAAAGCTTATGAACAAGCGATTGGATTTTTGCGGATCCCTGGTGGGAAGAATATTTTAGACAACACTGGAATCCATCCGGAAAGTTATACTGCAGCCAAAGAAATTTTAGAAGTTGCTGGAGTTAAACTAACTCAACTAGGAGCCCAATCAGCAGAAGCCAAAGAACGACTCGCACAGTTAAATGTTGCTGATCTTTCTAAACAACTAGCGATCGGAAAAGAAACGATCACAGATATCTTGAAATCACTGATGCAACCTGGAAGAGATATGCGAGATGAGATGCCGGCACCATTATTGCGTAAAGATGTCCTGAGCATGGAAGACCTTAAACCAGGAATGGAATTGATGGGAACTGTCCGGAATGTGATTGACTTTGGTGCGTTTGTTGATATTGGTGTCAAACAAGATGGTTTGGTTCATTTATCAAAATTAAGCCGAAATTTTGTCAAGCATCCGAAAGACGTTGTCGCTGTCGGAGATATCGTTACTGTCTGGATTGAACAAGTCGATACCACGAAAGGCCGAATCAGCCTGACAATGGTTGATCCAACACACGGAAAATGACCACCAAAGAATTGCAGCAGCTCGTTGAAAAAGTTTCTCTAGAATCGTTTGGCAAACCATTTCAACATGAGGCGTATTTCAATGGGCGGCTAAAGACCACCGGTGGACGTTATCACTTAAGCGATCATCATTTAGATTTCAATCCGCATTTATTAGCTGAATTTGGTGTAGATACATTCATTCAAATCATCAAGCATGAGTTGTGTCACTATCATCTGCATTTAGCTGGCAAAGGCTACCGACACCGAGATCCAGAATTCAAAGCTCTTTTGGCAGCTACTGGTGGACTTCGTTATGCTCCAAGTATGATGAAAAATGCGAAGTATCAGTACCAGTGTCAACAATGTGGAGCTGTGATCAAGCGAACGAGAAGGCTGAACACTAAACGTTATGGCTGTGGAAAGTGTCGCGGACGCTTGAAAGAAATAGCGATTTGAGCAAAAAGTCAAGCCCAAAAACAAAACTCGTTGCTATTTTTTTCATTTTGTATGATAATGTAGGACGTGCAACAAATCTAAATGTTAATAAACATGCGTTTATTGTAATGTGAACTTGAGAAAAGAGGATTTTAAAAAATGGAAAATCAAGACAAAGTATATCATTTTGTTGGAATCAAAGGTTCCGGCATGAGTTCATTGGCTTTGGTTCTGCATGAAAAGGGCTATCATGTACAAGGTTCAGATGTGGAAGAGTACTTCTTTACACAGCGTGATCTGGAAAAAGCCGGAATCACATTACTGCCTTTCGATAAAGAGAATATTCAGCCAGAAATGGTGATTATCCAAGGAAATGCCTTTCCGGATACCCACGAAGAAATCCTTCGTGCGAAGGAATTAGGGTTAGAAATTACGCGTTACCATGATTTTATTGGTAAATTCATTCAACCTTACACAAGTATTGCAGTCACTGGTTCTCATGGTAAAACCAGTACGACAGGTCTATTGTCCCATGTGTTGAGCGGTGTTCGTCCAACTAGTTTTCTGATTGGCGATGGAACAGGTCATGGAGACCCTAACGCAGAGTTCTTCTCATTTGAAGCCTGTGAATATCGTCGTCACTTTTTAGCGTATTCTCCAGATTATGCGATCATGACGAATATCGATTTTGATCACCCTGATTATTATCAATCGATCGACGATGTTTTCTCAGCTTTTCAATCGATGGCCAAGCAAGTCAAAAAAGGAATCTTTGCGTTTGGTGACGATGCCTATTTAAGAAAATTAGAAGCAGATGTACCGATCTATTATTATGGTGTGAATGATGATGATGATGTACAAGCAAAAAACATTCAGCGTACAACGACAGGTTCTGAGTTCGATGTCTATATCCATAACGAAAACATCGGTCATTTCGTGTTACCGGCATTTGGCCAACATAATATCAACAACGCTTTAGGGGTCATTGCAGTAGCCTATAAAGAAGGGCTGGATATGACAGAAGTTGCGGAAGAAATGTTGTCATTTCCTGGTGTTAAACGTCGTTTCAGTGAGAAGAAAGTCGCTGATATGACAATCGTTGATGATTATGCTCATCATCCGGCAGAAATCAGAGCAACAATTGACGGCGCACGCCAAAAATACCCTGAAAAAGAAATTATCGCTGTTTTCCAACCCCATACCTTTACCCGAACGATTGCATTGATGGACGAATTCGCAGAGGCATTGGATCTAGCCGATAGCGTTTATCTATGCGATATCTTTGGCTCGGCTCGGGAATCTCGCGGCGATGTGAAAATTGAAGATCTTGGGAACAAGATTCAAAAGGGTGGACAAGTGATCAAAGAAGAGAATGTGTCACCATTATTGGATCATCAAGATGCTGTGATCATTTTCATGGGTGCCGGGGACGTACAAAAGTTTGAATCAGCCTATGAAAAGTTGTTGAGTAATACGACTCGAAACGTGTTATAAAAAATACGGAGCGATGACCAAATCAAATCACCCGAGCAGATCAACGAAACAAATGGTATCTCATTTGCACTGGCTGTCAACAGAACTATGATACAAAATCAACCAGTGAGACTTACTATTTAGCCTTCGTTGCTATTGCTCGCATCGATTTGACAAAAGTCAGCGCCCCGTTTTTGCTTTTTTGGGACATCGCACCACGAACTTGCACTTTTATCTGCATCTGATAAAATGAAATCAGAGTAAAATTATTTATTTTGGAGGAAATAAATTTGAACATTGGTAAACCGCGAAAATTAGGTAAGAAAATTGATGAAATCGAGGAAGGCGATTCGTTATCTTTAACAGAATCGATCGAAGACAGTCAGCTTTTGTTGTATCTCGGTTTGACAAATGATGCCAATCCGCTTTATATTCAGCATGACTATACCCAAAAAACAGAATACCAACGGCCAATCGTGCCTTCGGTAATGTTGATGGGGATTATTACAAGTGCGATTTCTAAACATTTGCCAGGACCAGGTTCTCATGTGGTGAATTTTTCGGTGAACTTTATTGAACCTGTTTTTCATTATGAGACGTTGACCTTCGATTTCGAAGTGATCAAAGTCGATAAGATGAAAGACGTAGTGACGATCTCTGTTGAAGCTGTCAATACGCAAGAAGATCGTGTGTTGGATGCAGTAGTGATGGTCCAACCTCCAAAAATCGTAGAGGAAGGTGAAGAAAATGAACAATGAAGTAGTTAATGCCCAAGGGCTCAATCGTTTTTATTCCAAAGTCTATCTATTTTTTGCTGTAGGACTAGGAATTAGCGCAGTGTCTGCCTACTTTTTCGGACAAGTATTTGCAGAACAAACAATGAATTTTATCCGTAATTTTCCACTAGGCTATACAGGGTTATGGATCCTTCAAATTATTTTGGTCTTGGTATTAGGCGCAAAAGCGCAAAAGAATCCTTCGCTGACCATAGCAGGATATCTGGTTTACTCCCTTTTAAATGGGGTGACGCTGTCAGTTACATTAATGTATTATGACTTCGGATCGATCGCAGGTGCATTTGTTTCCGCAGCGATCACTTTCGGCGTAATGTCAGCATTTGGTATCATGACAAAACGTGATTTAAGTGTTGTGGGACGAATCGGCTACGGCATATTGATCGGGATCATCATTTCGACATTGCTGAATGTGTTTATTTTGCATAGTGGTCCAGTTGACTTTTTCTTGTCGATCGTGACAGTATTTGTCTTTATGGGAATCACTGCCTATGACAACCAACAGATCCGTAATCTATACCAAGCAACGAATGGCCAAGCAAATACTGGAATTGCTGTCTTCATGGCATTACAGTTGTATCTTGACTTTATCAACTTGTTCTTAGCGATTTTGCGAATCTTTGGTAAAAACAACTAATGAGGAAATGCGAGGAAACTCGCATTTTTTTTTGCAATTGGCTTAATCGAACAAAGGCAATCCATCGCTTTTCATGGATTTCTTTGATAGAATAAGAGAGAACTTTTGAGGTGAGGAGTTATTCAAATGACAAAAAATAAATTATTGCTAGTTGACGGAAATAGTGTCGCATTTCGGGCTTTTTTTGCACTGCACAATTCATTGGAACGTTTTAAAAACAACAATGGTTTGCATACCAATGCGATTTACGCTTTTCACACCATGTTTGAAAATGTAATGGCAAAAGAACAGCCAACTCATGTCCTGGTGGCTTTCGACGCGGGCAAAACAACTTTTCGGACTGCGATGTATGAGGAATATAAAGGCGGCCGTTCAAAAACGCCTGGAGAATTCAAGGAACAAATGCCCTATATTCGCGAATTGATCACCGCTTTAGGTGTTCGGTATTATGAACTGGACAATTATGAAGCGGATGATATTATCGGCACATTGGCACAAAAAGTTGACAAAGAGCAATTTGATGTTGTGGTATTATCTGGAGATCGCGATTTGACCCAATTGGCTACCGACCATGTGAAGGTTGATATCACAGTAAAAGGTGTCAGCGAGATCGAAAGTTATACGCCAGAACACGTTGCAGAAAAATATGATGGTTTAGCGCCATTACAGATCATTGATATGAAAGGATTAGCTGGAGATGCCTCTGACAATATTCCCGGTGTCACAAAAATCGGTGAAAAGACGGCCATCAAACTTTTGAAAGAATATGGTTCAGTTGAAGGAATCTACGAGCATATCGATGAGATGAAGCCAAGCAAGATGAAAGAAAACTTGCTCAATGATAAAGAGACAGCCTTTTTGTCAAAAAAATTGGCAACGATCGATGTGGATGCGCCAGTGGATGTGGCCATTGATTCATTGAAGTACGAAGGAAAAGATCTGGATAAATTGATTCCATTCTATCAAGAAATGAACTTCAATTCTTTCTTGGAAAAATTAAATGTGGTGACTGAACCGGAAGAAATGGAAGATATTCTTTTTGACGTTGTAACAGAGGTCACTCCGGAAATGTTTACTGAGGATATGGCTCTTTATATCGAGATGCTGGGCGATAACTATCATTTAGAAGATATCGTTGGTGTCGCTTGGGGGAATCAGCAAAAAATTTATGTGACCAATCAAGATGATCTCTTTGAAAATGAGTATTTTATTGCTTGGCTAAAAAATGCCTCTTCACAGAAGAAAGTCTATGATGCAAAACGAACGTATGTGGCGCTGAATCGTTATGCGGCTGCACCACAAGGGATTGTTTTTGATACATTATTAGCTGCTTACTTGCTAGATACCAATGATTCAAATAATGATATTGCTGGTGTTGCTAAGCATTATGGATTTGATGCGATTCAATCGGACGAAGCTATCTATGGCAAAGGTGTGAAACGAGGACTACCGGCAGATGAAGAAGTCTTTTTCGCTCATTTAGCTCGAAAAGTTGCGGCGATCAACTACCTTTCTGTCCGTTTGGCGAAAGAGCTAGCAGAGAAAAATCAGACTGCACTCTTTACTGATATGGAATTGCCATTATCAAAAATTTTAGCAGAGATGGAAATCACTGGGATTCGCGTGGACGCTTCTCGTTTGCATCAGATGAAGGGCGAATTTGCAGAACGTTTGCATGAAATCGAACAAAAGATTTATCAAGAAGCTGGCGAAGAGTTCAATTTAAATTCGCCAAAACAATTAGGCGTGATTTTATTTGAAAAAATGGGGCTGCCAGTGATCAAGAAAACTAAGACTGGCTATTCAACGGCAGTGGATGTTTTGGAACAGTTGAAGGAACAGGCACCGATCGTCGAAGACATTTTGATCTATCGTCAAATTGCCAAAATCCAATCCACCTATGTGGAAGGACTGCTTAAAGTGATTCAAGGAGATGGCAAAGTCCATACCCGTTACGTGCAGACTTTAACACAAACTGGACGTTTGAGTTCCGTTGATCCAAATCTGCAGAATATCCCAATCCGATTAGAAGAAGGGCGGAAAATTCGAGAAGCCTTTGTTCCAAGAGCCAAAGATTGGGTCATTTATTCTTCGGATTATTCTCAGATCGAGCTGCGGGTTTTAGCCCATATCTCGAATGATGAGCATTTAAAAGCGGCCTTTGTAGAAGGACAAGATATTCATTCAAGTACCGCTATGCGAGTCTTTGGGATCTCCACTCCAGAAGAAGTTACACCAAACATGCGACGTCAAGCAAAAGCGGTCAACTTTGGGATCGTTTATGGTATCTCTGATTATGGTCTCTCCCAAAATCTTGGGATCACTCGCAAAGCGGCGCAGCAATATATTGATACCTACTTTGAAAAATATCCAGGGGTCAAAACTTATATGGAAGAAGTTGTCCGTGAAGCGAAAGACAAAGGCTATGTGGAAACATTGTATCATCGTCGCCGCTATTTACCAGATATCAATTCCCGCAATTTTAATTTGCGGACATTCGCGGAACGTACAGCAATCAATACACCGATCCAAGGCAGTGCTGCAGATATTTTGAAAATTGCCATGATCGATTTGGATCGTCGTCTAAAGGAAGAAAAATTACAAGCAACGATGCTTTTACAAGTCCACGATGAACTTGTCTTCGAAGTACCAGAAGATGAATTAGAACGCTTAGATGCTCTTGTCAAAGAAGTCATGGAAAATGCTGTCTCACTGCATGTGCCATTGTTGACAGATAGTAACTGGGGCAAAACGTGGTATGAAGCAAAATAAATGAGGTGAAATGTTGTGCCGGAATTACCAGAAGTGGAAACAGTTCGCAGAGGACTAGAGAAACTGATTTTAAATAAAACGATCAAAGAAATGGAGATTCGTTGGCCCCGGATCATTGAATCTCCAGAAGTACCGATTTTTGCAGCGATGCTAAAAGGACAACAATTTCAAGCTTTTGATCGTCGAGGCAAATTCTTGATTTTCAAATTGACCGATTATGATCTGATTTCCCATTTACGCATGGAAGGCAAGTATGAATTTTTTGAAAAAGAAGGGGTGCCGGACAAACACACCCATGTGATTTTTCAATTCACTGATGGCAGTGAATTGCATTATCGGGACGTGCGAAAATTTGGACGTATGACTTTAGTTGAAAAAGACCAGAGCAGTACGTATAAAGGAATCATGCAGTTGGGGCCGGAACCATTGCCGGAACTGTTTCTGTTGACAGACTTTACTCGTGACCTAAAGAAATCAAAAAAAGCCATCAAGCCGATGCTTTTAGATCAAAAGCTTGTGACAGGTTTAGGCAATATCTATGTGGATGAGGCTTTATGGGAAGCAAAGATTCATCCCGAGCAATCGGCAGCGACACTGAATGAAGCCGAAATTAACTTGTTGCATCGGGCGATCATTGATGTCTTAGCCCGAGCAGTGGAGGCAGGAGGCACAACGATTCGGACCTATTTGAATGCGTTAGGCGAAGCGGGGCATTTCCAAGTCTCTCTACACGTTTATGGTCAAACCGGCAATCCTTGTGTCCGCTGTGGTACCCCGATCGTAAAAACAAAAGTTGCACAACGAGGGACCCACTATTGTCCATTCTGTCAGCAATTACACGCGGGGACAGAAAGATGAGCTTGGTTGTAGGTGTAACGGGCGGGATTGCTACTGGCAAGAGTACCGTTGTCAAGTGCTTTGAAGAAGCTGGTATCCCAATCATCGATGCTGATATCGTTGCTCGCGAAGTGGTGGAGCCAGGGATGCCAGGGCTTGAAAAAATCAAAACTGTTTTTGGGCCAGAGGTCATCAATCCCGATGGGACACTAGCTCGGAAAAAATTAGGAAAAATCATTTTTGCGGATGACAATAAACGGGAATTGCTGAACCGCTCATTAGGACCCTTTATCCGTAAAGAAATCCTACGACAGATTGAAGTCATGAAAGCAAAAGCTGATCTTGTGATCGTAGATATTCCTTTGTTATACGAAACTGGTTATGAATCCCTGCTAGATCAAGTAGCGGTCGTCTATCTTCCGGAATCGATCCAGTTGCAGCGACTGATGAAGCGAGACCATTTAACCAGCATCGAAGCCCAACAACGTATCAATAGTCAGATGCCAATAGAAGAGAAGCGCAAACGGGCAGATATCCTCTTTGACAATCAAGGAACCATTGAAGAAGTTAAGACGCAAGTACAAGAATGGCTTGCTAAAAGAAAGAATTAAGACAGAGACACCGGCACAAAGGAGCCCCCTTTATTTCTGAAAAGCTAACAGTTGACGCATTATTTTGTCGTTTGCTGGAAACTGAAGTTAGAAAGGATATCTGGAAAGAGGCTTTGGTTGTCGCTGTCTCTTTTTTTGTTTCATTTTTTGTTTAGTGAGTTGCTTTTTGGTAAAACTGCCAGGCGATCGGAAGTGACTTCATGGAAAAAAACAGGTTTCCCATAAAAAGCAGATAACGTTTTTTCGTTAAAAATTTGCTGGCGCTTGCCAGAAGCGTGGATTTTACCATTTTTCAGCATCATGATATGGTCAAAAATCGGTAAAATCTCTTCTGTATGGTGGGTCACATAAATCAACGTAGGTGATTCCTTGTGCGCCATCTCGCCAATTCGACTTAGCAATTCTTCTCGAGCAAAAAGATCCAATCCATTACAAGGTTCATCTAAAATCAACAATTCGGGATTTGCCATCAAAGCGCGGCTGATTAAGACTAATTGACGTTCCCCTTGAGATAACTGATGAAATGGCTGGCCAATCAGTTGACTGCCGCCAGTTGAACAAAGAATGGCAATAGCTTGGTTCAAGTCTTTCATTTGGTAGTCTTCATATATACCGATACTAGCATATTTTCCCGATAGAACGACCATTTCTGAGAGCTCCTGAGCAGGAATCTTCTCTTGCAAGGTCGCACTTATCCAACCAATTCTGCGCTGAAGGTCTGGCACAGATGTTTTTCCGTAGACTTGACCTAGGACTTGCCGTTTGCCAGAAGTCGGCCAGATCATCCCAATGATCAGTTGTAATAAAAGTGTTTTGCCAGCACCATTTAATCCTAAAAGTGCCCAATGCTGATTTTTAGCAATTTGCCAGTTGATGTCTTGCAACAAAACAGTTTGCTTGCGAACCAACTGGATGTCTTCAAAATTTAAGATGTCCATAAACTGCTCCTTGTCAAAGAATATTCTGAAAATTTGATTCAGTATACCATATCTTTAAATGAAGCGCATACGTATCTTTTGTCAATCGAAGAAATTCTTGCTATGCTAATAAAAAAGGAGGAATCATCATGGGATCATTGAAAGACGAAAAAGATGTAATTGTTGGTTCTGCAAAAGAAAAAATTGGTGAATGGATCAATAATGAAAAAATGGAACAAGAAGGAAAAGAACAGGCAAATGAAGCAAAAGCCAAAAAAGATCACCGTCAACAACAGGTAGACGAAATTGAGGATCGGCATGATGAATTAGATGCTCAACCAGGTGATAAAACATTAGAAACACTTGGTCGGGACCGATTGCTAAACGAAAATGAAGACACAGATGCTGCAAAGATCTCTTCAACCGAACGACGGGATGCTGATCATTTGAAACATTATACAGGAATCGAAGAAAAACTCTAGACAGGATCTGGAGTTTTTTTTATGATAAACCATATTCGTCAATCAATATAAATAGATAAAAAAGAAGAAAATCCTGTTTTAAAAGGTATCAATAATTCCACTTTGACAAGAAAAGAATGCTGTCTGCGGACAATGATTGACAACCCCTGAAGGAAAAACTATAATAGCCAATGACTTTCCACAAAAAAGGGAAGTCCAGGAGGTGGTCAACAAATGCTGAATTCTGCATTGTCCTTGACTGTGATCAGAGGAATTTATCAGTAATATCTTTTGTTTTTTCATTAAAGAGAGGATCGATATCTATTATGATTACCATTGAACCCTATCAATTTCATTTCATCAAACATCAAGTCCAACAATTAGTTCGGACTTATCAGTCTGTTAATGATCGCCATACGATTCGCACAGTTGAAATGTTAACTGAAGAAGCCATTCAACCATTTTTTTCTGAGGAGGACAAAGAAGCACAGTCTCTGATTCGTCAATTTTTTGATTCATCTTTGACGATGTCAAAGAGCTTGACCATTCTTGAAGCACTAAAAAAGAATGTCCGACCTTTTCAAGTGCTTTCAGTCAAACAAACAGAGAAACTGTTTCGTAAAGTAAAAAAATTAAAAGTACCCGATTTTTCCCAAACAGACCTTCGTGATTATACGTATTTGGCTTGGGATGACATCGGCAGTCAAAGTAAATTTATGATCGTAAATACTCAAAAAGGCTACCAAGGAATCTATGGTCATTTATCTACAGAAGTAAAAAAAGGAATCTGTCCTTTATGTCAACATGAGTCTACTGTCTCCATGTTTTTATCGTTGACAAAAAGTGGTGGCGATGGAACATACACCAAACGAGGAAATTACATTTGTCGCGACAGTGAGCAATGCAACCAACAAATGGAACAACGGGAAACTCTGGATGAGTTTGTGTCACTGTTACAAATGAGATAAGGAGGAGAACGACAGAATTGATTCTGTCGTTTTTCTTTTGTGGCTAAAAAAACAACCGTCACATTATTTAAATTTGTAATATTTCTTTCGCTTGAAAGACTTTACCTATTAGATAGAAGAATTTCATGTTATAATTAAGCATATAAATCATCGCTGTCTCGCTATCATTCGAGACACGGAAGAGAGAACGGGGTGGAACTATTGCAATGTCCAAAATGTCATCATAACAATTCTCGAGTGATTGATAGCCGCCAAGCCGACGATGGTCGCGTGATTCGCCGCCGCCGCGAATGTGAAAACTGTGGTTATAGATTTACCACATTTGAACGAATTGAAGAAGCACCATTATTAGTTATTAAGAAAAATGGCGCTCGTGAAGAATTTAATCGTGAAAAGATATTAAGAGGGTTGATACGCTCTGCTGAAAAAAGACCCGTTACAATGGAACAAATGGAAAAAATTGTTGATCATGTGGAGAATCGTGTGCGAGCACTAGGTGAAAATGAAGTTTCGACAACGATGATTGGCGAATATGTCATGGAAGATCTAGTCGACTTAGATGAGATTGCTTACATTCGGTTTGCTAGTGTCTACCGCCAATTCAAAGATATGTCAGTCTTCTTAAAAGAATTGCAGGATATCGTTGAAAAGGCAAAAGAACCAAGTGATCCGCAAGAAACAGCAGACAATCAAGAGGAATAGGAGGTCCCTGAATGGTGGGCAACATATTACCAAATCAATTGTATCGTGTCTTCAAAAGTCGTCCACTAACAACTGAAGGGAAGGATGCGCTGATTCATCTTTATCAGCCAATCATCGAAAGTGATGCCTTAGCACTCTATCTGACACTGACTGCGGATCAGCAGGATCCGCAAGAAAGTGAGTTTATTCATCTAGATATTTTGAATGCGATGAATGTAGGGTTACAGCGTTTTATTCAAGCACGAAATAAGTTAGAAGGAATCGGCTTACTCAAAACGTTTGAAAAAGAAGATGACGAGTTGGGAATCACATTTTTGTATCACCTGCAAGAGCCAGTTCATGCGAGCGATTTCTTTCAAGATGAACTCTATAGTTTCTTATTGCTTAACCATGTTGGAGAGCGAAAGTTTCGACAACTTGTTTCGTTGTTCCAACCAGCAAAATGGCAAGCAGAAGGCTATCAAGAAGTTACGGCTTCTTTTATGGATGCTTATCGCTTGGATACACAACAATTTGCAGCCAATGAAGAGGAATTACAGGAAGTCAATGGCAAATTCCAAGACACTCAAAGCAGACTGGTGTTAGATGAACAACAACTAGATTGGGATTTTCTTCTTTATGAAGCTCAACGTCGCTACATCCGTGCAGACAATTTCGATAAAGATTTTCGGCAAAAACTACTCCTATATCATTCATTATACGGCTATGATGTGATGGAGCTGTTGGATCTGATGACAGATTCGGTTTCTTTAACTACTGGGAAAATCGATCAGAAGGCATTAGAACAATTGATTTTACAAAAAGCACGGACGCGTTTTACCAAAACTGAAAATAAAGTGGATCCCACTTCAGATGAAGAGATCCGACGATTTAATACATTAAAACAAAATGGGTATAGTGATAACGATCTAGCATTGATCCGCGAAAGTGAGAATAATGCGCCGATGGCATTCTTGAAAGCAATCAAAGCTGAAAAAAAGAGCTTTGTCACAGACTCCGAACAATGGCTGCTAAAAAGCTTAGTGGAACGCTCGCCATTATCCAATAGTGTGATCAATGTTCTTATTCATTATGTGTTAGTGGTACAGAACAATGCGGCTTTGCCAGCAAGTTATGTCAATAACATTGCGGCACAATGGTCTGAATTGCAAGTAAAAACCGCGGAAGAAGCGATCAAGCATGTACGGGACTTAGTTAAAGAAGCAAAAGAAAAACGCACACGACCGCAAAGCCCGTCTAAAAAGATCATTCGTGAAGAAAAACTGCCAAGCTGGGCCGAAAAACCAGTTGAAGAAACGACATTATCCCCAGAACGTCAGGCAGAGATCGACAAAAAACTGCAAGCCTACTTGCAAAAGAAAGCAGGTGACAATTAATGGAAGATGTTGGGAAGAATCTATCAAAAATTTTAGACAAACGAAACTATCGCGATCGTTTCTCAGAAATGATGGGGGACGTATTGAAAGATCCGGATGTCAAAGAATTCATTTCAGAACATCGGGAGGAACTGACAGATGCAGATATCCAAAAAAGTTATGCGAAACTCTATGAATTTGTTCAAGAAAAACGAAAGTTTCGTTTGAATGACCCTACGATGATTGCACCTGGATATGAGCCACGACTAGCGTTGAACTTTCATTTTATCGATGTCACTTATGTGCCCACGCAAGAGCTTTTAGCGCATCAACGACAAGAAGAGATCCGTAGTCGCATCAAAGCAATGGATATGCCGAAAGATATTCAAGAGGCCAATTTTGCTCAGTATGAAAGTACTCCCGGCCGGGGCGAAGCTTTGATGGCTGCAGTCGAGTTTTTTGAAAACCTAAAAAACGATCCAAGGGCTTTTCACAAAGGATTATATCTGGTGGGTAGTTTTGGGATCGGCAAAACTTATTTACTAGGGGCAATTGCCCGGGACCTTGCGGAAGCAGGTTATACGACGACCCTTGTTCACTTCCCGACATTTGCTGTCGAAATGAAACAAGCAATCGGCAAAGACTTGGTTGGCGACAAACTCAATGCAGTTAAAAAAGCCCCCATCCTAATGATGGATGATATTGGTGCAGATGCCATGAGCAGCTGGATCCGTGATGAAGTCTTTGGTGTCATTCTGCAATATCGGATGCAAGAACAACTGCCAACGTTCTTTTCCTCCAACTTTTCCATGCAAGAGTTAGAGAAGCATCTATCCGTTACTCAACGTGGAGAATCAGAGCCATTGAAAGCCAAGCGGATCATGGAACGAATTCGTTACTTGACAAAAGAGATCCAAATGACTGGCAAAAATCGCCGGAATTCGGAAATATAGAAGAGAGGAGAACTTCTTATGAAGAAATTGACGATTTTAGGTTTGGCTTTGACAACCTTATTATTAGCTTCCTGCGGTTCGCCGTCAGATAATGATTCGATGAGTGAAACAACTAAAAACGATGAAAGCACAACAAATAGCACTGTCGAAAGCGAGGCAACGACTATTTTTACAGGAGTTCTTCAAGAAAATGCAACAGCTGGCGACAACGAAACGATACAGATTTTTCTAAATGATATCGAAGCAGTCGACGATCAAGAAACGATTGTTTCTAACTTTCAAACAGACGGCGTGATCCTACACGCACCGCAAGAATCATTTGAAGGTCAAGTTTCTGAGTTGACCAAAGGAACAACGGTCCAAGTCACATTGTCAGGCTTGCCAGTAATGACTATGTCAATCCCACCTCAAGTTCCAGGAAATTCAATCAAAACAGTTGAAATCGTGCAATAACCCCACGCGTTGTCCCAACGGACAACGCGTTTTGCTGCGAATCACTGCGATTGGCTTGCGAAGCAAGACAGAGCAGATGATGAGCAGTACTAGACGACCGAAGGGAGAGTAGTAACCTTCGTATGAATCACTGCGATTGATACTCAACTGGGTGACGGGAGCGCAGTAACCTTCATATGGATCACAACGATTGGTTTGAAAAGCAAGATATGCAAGTTTTCTTTACGAAAAGTGCAAAAGCAACTCTAGGTGAAGTAAAGCCGTAAATAAAAGGAGTAAAAACTCTCCCTTTAAAATGCAATAAAGAATGATATACTATTTCTGAAGGAGTGACGTTATGAACGAACAATCATTATCCCTGCGATTGACTCGTGTTGGCGAACAGATTCCGGATCAAGCCCGCTTGGCAGATATTGGATCAGATCATGCCTATTTACCCGTGGCATTGATGCTACAAAATAAAATTCAGTATGCAGTAGCAGGTGAAGTTGTAAAAGGACCATTCGAATCTGCTTCACGGCAAGTCAAAAAAAATGGCTTGAGCGACAAAATCACTGTTCGCTTAGCAGATGGGTTAGCTGCAATCCAACCTGATGATCAGATTGATACGGTGGTTATTGCTGGTATGGGTGGCACTTTGATTCGAACAATTTTAGAAAATGGAAAATCTCAGCAGAAAATTACTGGGAAGGAGCGCCTTGTCTTGCAACCCAATGTGGGGGAGCGGACTTTGCGAGAATGGCTTCAGGAGAATAATTACATGATTTTACACGAAGAACTGATTGAAGAAAACCATAAAAACTACGAAATCATCGTAGCTGAAGAAGGCAGTAAAATCTATACACCACAAGAATTATTTTTTGGCCCGTGTTTATTGAAAGAAAAAAATCTCGTTTTTTATAAAAAATGGGCCCATGAATTGCAGCAGCGAGAAATCGTTTTGCAAGAACTAGAGAAAGCGGCAATTCCTCCTCAAGATAAAATAAGTGAGTTAAACGAACAGATTGATTGGATCAAGGAGGTGCTGGAATAATGTTAGCTAGAACGTTTATTGAACGTTTCGAAAGATATTGTCCGCAATGGTTAGCAGAAGATGGTGATCCAGTGGGATTGCATATCGGAACGTTGGACAACGAGATCCAACGGGTAATGATGACATTAGATGTTCGTCCAGAAGTCGTTGCAGAAGCAATTGAAAAACAAGTAGACTTCATTGTTGCCAAACATCCACCGATTTTTCGTTCCATACGTCGTTTGAGAGCCGATGATCCGCAACAAAAAATGTATATGGATCTGATCAAACATAATATTTCGGTCTATGCTGCGCATACGAATATGGATATTATTCATGATGGGTTGAATGACTGGTTTTGTGAAATGCTTGGAATAGAAGAAACCACGTATCTCGTTCCCACCCATACAATCAAAATGAAAAAATTGGCTGTTTTTGTTCCAATTGAGCAAGGCGCATCAATGAGGAAAGCTTTAGGAAAAGCTGGAGCTGGACAGCAAGGAAATTATCAAAACACCAGCTACTCACTGATTGGTACCGGCCGTTTTACTCCTCAAGAGGATGCGCATCCTGCGATTGGTGAAATTGGGGAAGAAGAGTCGGTACAAGAAGCAAAAATCGAAGTGATTTTCCCAGAAACCATCACCGAAAAGGTGTTGCAAGCGATGGTTGAGGCGCATCCCTATGAAGAACCCGCCTATGACCTTTATTCCTTGGATAACTTGTCTCAGCATTATGGGATCGGGCGAGTAGGTCAATTAAAAGCACCTGTTTTGTTGGAAGATTTCATCGATGAAATCAAAAGTGTTTTTCAGTTAGAGGGGTTGCGTTTGATCGAACCAAAAGCAAAGCGGCAAAACGTTCAACGGATTGCTATATGCGGCGGCAGTGGCGAACAGTTTTATCAAGAAGCCGTGAATGCCAAAGCAGATGTATATATTACTGGAGACATCAGTTATCACACCGCTCATGATATACAAGCAAACAGCTTGACGGCAATCGATCCAGGTCATAACATTGAACGGGAATGTATCCCTCGTTTTATCAAAAAATTCAATGAATGGAAAGCGGAAGAAGGTTGGCAGGTAGACTTTATTCCTTCAGAGACTTCCACAAATCCATTCCAATATAAATAGGAGTGATCAATTATGTACGAAAATTTATTACCGCGTTTTTTAAGATATGTAAAGACGGAAACTCGTTCTGATGCGACAAGCCAAACAACACCCTCCACACAAACGCAAGTGGCGTTTGCCAAGACATTGCAAAAAGAAATGGAAGAATTAGGACTTCATGATGTCCATTATAATGAGGAAAATGGTTTTGTGATTGGTACGTTACCAAGTAATGTTTCCGAACCAGTTCGTTCCATTGGATTTATCGCACATATGGATACGGCGGATTTTAACGCGGTGAATGTGGATCCCCAAATTATTGAAAACTATGACGGTGAGTCAACGATCAAATTGGATAAAGAGGGCAAATTTACACTGAATATCAAAGACTTTCCTAATTTGAAAAATTATCGTGGAGAAACATTGATTACGACAGATGGCAGCACGCTTTTAGGAGCCGATGACAAAGCAGGTATCGCAGAGATTTTGACGGCGATGGAAATTTTGCTTAACCATCCTGAAATCAAACACGGAGAAATCAAAATCGCCTTTGGACCAGATGAAGAAATTGGGGTGGGGGCTGATAAATTTGATGTGGCTGATTTCAATGTTGATTTTGCTTATACCATGGATGGCGGTCCAGTGGGTGAGTTGCAATATGAAACTTTCAATGCTGCACAAGCTGAACTAACGATCCAAGGGAAAAATGTGCACCCAGGAACCGCAAAAGATACGATGATCAATGCTTTGCAATTGGCGATTGATTTTCATAATCAATTGCCAACAGATCAAGTGCCAGAAAAAACCGATGGTGCGGAAGGCTTTTTCCATTTGATGGCGTTGAACGGAACCGTCGAAGAAGCAAAAATGGCGTATATCATTCGTGATCATGATCGTGAAACGTTTGAAAATCGTAAAAAACAATTGCTTACAATCCAAGAAAAAATGAATGCCCAATTTGACGAAGCAAGAATCCAAATGGATTTATATGATCAATATTACAACATGAAAGAAATCATTGAAAAAGACATGAGTATTATTGAGTTAGCTAAGTCTGCAATGGAAGATCTGGGTATCGAGCCAGTGATCGAACCAGTTCGAGGCGGAACAGATGGATCGAAGATCTCTTATTTAGGGATTCCGAC